>NZ_JBNATX010000013.1:0-44648 GCF_049701115.1 Caldanaerobacter sp.
TTACAAAACCATATAACGTATATGAAGTAATAAAGCCATTTGAGGCATTGGAAGGTAAGACAGCATCATGGTTTAACCAGCCAGGAGGAGGGATACAATACAAAATGCCAAAGACAATAGAAGAATTAATAAATAAAGGATATATAAGATAGGTGGAGAAATAGTATGAATTTGAAGGAATTAAAAGAAAAATTAATAAAAAATAATATACCACAAGAATGGTGGGGTATTCCTGGACAATTTGCACCTTCTTCCGATTTCTGGTTAGAACAAAATGGTGATGGTACATGGATAGTGTATTATCAAGATGAGAGGGGAAATAAAGATACAATAAAAACTTTTAAATCGGAGGAAGAGGCATGTGAATTTTTTTACGATTTAGTAACTAAAGAATATGAAGAAGCAAAACCTTATATAGGTAAAGGCAAAAACTTGTAAAACTTATAAAACTTGGTACTACAGCTTTAAGCTATGGTACTGTTTTGAAAAATTATATAAATTTAACTGAGAAAACCTCGTAAAGACCAGATATAAAATTTTACCATAGTTTTTATTTTGTTATAACATCATTCTAACACAAAAATGATATGTTAAATTTATAAATACCCAAAATATAAAAGGGAATGATGTAATGAAAAACTTTTAATACTCACAATCGCCTTTTTGATATTGATTTCATACGTAATTTTACCTATCAGACAAAAGGGACGGTTCCTTTTGTCTGGTTTTTTCGGACAGGAGGAACCGTCCCCTTTGTCTGTGTGCTAAGGTGTAAACCCACATACAAGGGCTGTTGGAACATTTTCAATTCCTGTATCTTTTATAGGTATTACAATTGATGCAGCGGTTTCATAAGCAAGAAAATATCAAGCATATACCTCTTACTCAATATGCAAAAGAACTTAATGCACAAAAGTCTGATGAAATAAGGGCTATGAGTATATCATGGATAAAAGAAGGGGATATAAATATATGGCTTGTAGGAGATTTTAAAATTGGCCAATAAAAAACAGTAACGGGGGATGAAATTTATGTAGACACGGGGGACAGACACGGGGGACGGTTCCTTTTGTCTGGTTTTTTCAGACAAAAGGAACCGTCCCCTTTGTTTGATATGATTTTATTGTTTATCAATAAAAATATATTGAATTTCAACAAATCGTGTATTATAATTAAATAAAATAATTGGATTTGAGGTGGAGTTATGAAAATATGGATGTTGAACTCATTAAAAATTTCTTTAGTTATCATAGGCTTTACAATACTTATGATTTCAATTTTCTGGCTTCCAAGTGTTGCAAATACATTAGCTGACCAAAATCCAGAATACGCTTATCTAAAATATCCTCTTCTTTTTGGAATTTATCTGACTTGCATTCCTTTTTATATAGGCGTTTACAATGGCTTTGTAATTTTAAGGCTTATTGAAAAAGATAAAGCTTTTACAGAATATACTAACAGATCTCTTACCTATGTATTTTACTCGTCTATTGCTATAATTTTACTTTATATAATAGGCATGTTATATCTTTTGCTTAATAATGCATTGCATCCGAGCCTGTTTTTATTAGGTATAGGCATAATTTTTATGTCTTTTATCATAGCATCTACGGCAGGAGTAATTAAAGCGCTTTTAATAAAGGTTATAGAAATAAAAAATGAGCATGACCTGACAATTTAGGGGGTTAGAGCGTGATTAGAGTTAATCTTGATGTAATGCTAGCGAAAAGGAAGATGACCTTATCAGAACTTTCGGAAAAGGTCGGTATAACAATGGCAAATTTATCAATTTTAAAGACGGGTAAAGCTAAAGCGATTCGTTTTTCAACTTTAGATGCTATTTGTAGAGTTTTAGAATGTCAGCCAGGAGATATTTTAGAATATGTAGAGGATGAATAAAGAACCATTTCCGTTGTCTTTATGGTAATAGGTAAAGGTACTTGGGAACAGAAAAAATGGGTTTTTGAGTAAACCTGGAGGAAGTAAACTTATTTTACTTCCTCTGGGTTTTTAATTTACAGAGAAAAAAGGAGTAAAAGTTTGAAATTGAGAGTTTGTGAGAGATAAATTGGCTTAATCAATAATAGAGGGCATTTTTAACACTTTAATAAATTTTACTGGAAATTTAAATAATGTTATTATTAAAACAGTAAAATTTAAAAAAATTAATTTAAAATTTATATAATTTAAATAAAAGAATAAAAAATAGGAGGGAGTCGTTTGGACTTTGTAAGAAGAGGAAAAATTTTTATAGGCTCTTTGTTTATAGGTGCAGGTTTGGGAATATTCTTAGGTCATTTCATTGGAGGTCTTTTCTTAGGCTTTGGAATGGGAATTGTATTAGGAGAAATTTTTGGGAGGTGAGGGTGTGAAAAAGTATTTTTTTAAAAATAAATTGCTTTTTACTGGGAATATAATTTTAACTCTGGCAGAAAGTATTTTGAGCGTTATGTTAGCATTCATTTTAGCAAATTTTGTAGATGCAGCGGTAGAGTATGACATGGCACTTTTATATAAAACATGTATAATTTTTTCGCTGTATTTAATTTCTGTATTGATTGTATGGTATTCCCTTAGGATTGTAAGAGCAAGCTATATAAGGCAAATGCTTTTTGATTTAAAAAATGACATATTCTCTAGGGTAATAAATAAAGAGATTGACCAGTTTCAGAAAGGCAACAGCGCTTCGTATATTTCCACATTAAATAACGATATAACGATACTGGAGCAAGATTATTTTAAAAATATCTTGACGATGGTAGCGCTAATATTTTCTTTTATAATTGCAACAGTTGCAATTTTTAAATTGAATTTTTTCATCGCTGTGGGGGTTTTTGTTATAAGTATTTTTCTTGTGGCTATTCCTTATTTTTTTAGAGAAAAAATAAGTAGAGCTAAAGGTAGCAATTTATCAGGAGGGGAAAGGCAGAGGATAAGCATTGCACGGGCATTAATCAAAGGTACACCTATATTGGTTTCAGATGAGCCTACCTCATCACTGGATAAAAAAACAGCTTTGAGCATAGAAAATTCCATTTTAAGCATAGGAGGATTGACAGCACTGGTAATAACTCACAATACTTCTGAAGAAGTTCCTAAAAAATATGACAAGATAATTTTTGTAGAGGACGGAGAAATAGTAAAAGTAGGCGCTTTTGATGAGATTTTTACTCCCGCAAGTGTAGTTTTATCTATAGTAGGTTAATGAGTATAAGCCAAAAAGATTGTGAGAACTACGGAGATTACGCATTTGTAAAGTTAAAGGTAGTTTTTAAGAAGATTATAATAGGATATAATTTATTTTCCCAAAAAGAAGTAAAAATTGTGATAAGACAGATTGATCAAGCAACTTTTAGTATATATGGAATAAAAGTCAGTTTTATAGCTTGTCCTTTTTCTTTAGTTGAACCATTGGTGTCTGGAGACATAATAGACCCAAATCTTGAGGGCATTAATTTAGCGTCGGCTAAGGAAATAGCATTAATGAAAGCATATACCATAGGAAGGCGTCCCACCTACAGAGATTACATTGAATTTATATTTTTTGTTTAAGAAAAACATTGTGACATTGGAATATATTTTAGAAAAAGCACCTCAAAAATTTGTAATAGAAGGAGAAGCTGTTTTTTCAAGAAACCTGTTTTTAGAGCAATTGATGTATACAGAAGATATTTATGATAAAGAAAAAACAGCATTAGCATCTATAATAAAAGAGTATTGGGATTAGAGAAAAAGAAGAAGTAAAAGGAAACTTTCGGAGATATGGGAGCAAAAAAGGACTGTTAAGGGCAGTTTCTAATCTTGCGTTTATCAGACAAAGGGAACGGTTCCATTTGTCTATGTGTGCCATTTTCTATTTTTTAACATTTCACCCCGATTCAAATCGGGTTGAAATTATTTACTTTACCATATATTATATAGTTAAGGGGAAGATATGTAAAGGAGATAGAGAAGAAAGTTTAATAAGATGGTATTCTGTAATGTCTGGAAAGTCATGTGAAAGTAGTAATGAGAGAACTTAATTTAGTGGAAAGATGGGGTTTTAAATTTTTTTTAAATTTTTATTGAGTAAAATTTTAAAAATATTGGTATATAGGAGATATTTGTATGGGGAAAAAGTATTATATAATTGTCTTTTCGTTAGTTTTTATGTTCATTGCAATATTTCTCATAAACTTTTTAATTCTTTTTAATCAGCAAAACAGAGAGCATTTGGTTAAGGAAATGGACATAAAACGCGAAGTTACAAATCCGGGAATGGGAAATTTCAGAGATAAATTCGAAATTCAAAATATAGAGGCAAGGGAAGTATCATTTGAAGAAGGTGGATTGAATTTTAAAGGAATAGAGTATCAGTTGTTCTTCAAAATCTCTAAAGAAGTCAAAGAAATTAGTAGCGTAGGTATTGAGCTAAAATATCCTGATGTAATTTCAAAAGTTTTGGGCACTACCTCATCGGCGATAAGTTATGGTTTAACTAAGGTTAAAGAAGACGTTGATTATGATATTTTCAATATAAACTTTTTAGAAGCAAATAATAATTTATCTGACAGTGATATAAAAGAATTGATAAATAATAGAAACGAAATTGAGATAGTAATATATTTTAATGATGCCATTGTGAAATGTATTAAAAATTACCATTTTTAACTTTGTTTTTGATTATGGATTTATCAAAAGTTAATAATTATCTATGCATCCGGAATTAGGTTTATAAATAAAATAAATATTTATTTAAGGAACTAACGATGTTAAAATTTACTGTAGTATATGCAAAAAATTTTTGTATAAAATATTAATTTTCCATGGGTTAGGAGGGATTTTATTGACTGGGATCGACTTAATAGTATTGTCTATTTCTATATTAGTTTTTCTTCTAGTGTCCGTATACAAGTCTTGGAGTAATACAATTGAAATAAAAAAAGAACTGCAGGAAATTAAAGAATTATTAAAACGAAAAGATAATGAAAACTAAAATGTCAAACAGTGGGGACGGTTTTCTTGAATTCAGACGGTTAGAACCGTCCCTTTTGTCTGAGATAGTGTGTAAGCAAGGAAGCTAATTTTGTGTTTAAAAGATTTTATTAATATTTAGGAGGTAGAATTAAAAATGAGGAGAGGAAAAACATTAATTTTAATTAGCTTAAGTGTTTTGCTAATTTTTATTTTAGCTATCGGTGCCTTTTCATTTTCGGCAAAAAACCCTCAGGGAAAAGCAAACGAATTACAATTTGATAATATTATGAAAAAGGTATCTTCTTTTTTCAAAAGCAACAAGGATAAGTTAGAAATTAATAAAGGGGATGTAATTGCAGAAGTTAATGGTATACCCATATACAAAAATGAATTTGAATTGAGAAAGGGATTAGCATTAGCCTCTGGAGTGCAAGCAGATAATATAGACAATTATATACTGCAAAAATTGATTAGAGAAAAAGTACAAGAATACCTGGCAAGTAAATACAATATAAAGGTTTCAGAAGGAGAAATAAATGAATATATAGAAAAAGAAAAGAAAGAGTTTAATGAATACCCAGAAGCAAAGAAGAAATTAGATGAATTGATTGCTGCAAGTGGAATGACAGAAGATGAGTATTGGAACACTTACGAAAAGTATAATGCAAAAAGGATATTACTGTTTAACAAGTTGTACGATTTTATTATAAAAGAAGGGATAAAGAGCGGAGAACTGAAAAAAGCTGAACAAATGACGGCTAATTTGCAAAATGAATACAAAAAATATTTTGACAGTATAGTAGATAAGTATATAAGAACTGCTAAAATATCAATTAATAACGAGTATAAGGCTATGTTTAAAGGTTTTTGATAGATCTACGCGGACAGACATGAGGGACGGTTCCTTATGTTCAATTTTTTCATACGGGAGGAACCGTCCCCGGTGTTTGAAGTAAAATTCGAACAAAAAGGACCCCGTATAATATCAACAAGAACCATCTATTGGGATATCTATATTATAAAATTTCTTACAATTTTCTATAGCCATTGTTTTCAATTTTTCCTGCCCAAATATTTCAAACAAATGCATTGCCTTTATAAGAGAATCTTTGTAATTTTTCTTTTTAAGGTGATATTCTGCAATTCCTTTTCTGAAGTATAAAAGACTTAGGCCATCTAAGGCTCTGGCTTCTATGCAGGTTTTTATGCCCAAATCAGCATAATACAGTGCTTTTTCATGGTTTGAAAGCAAATGATAGGAATATGAAAGGTTATAATAAAGTTTTATCTTATCCTTTATATCTTCCGCCTCTAATTGGGACAGACAAAAAAGAAGAATTTCTATGGATTTTTCTATAGATTCTTGTTTTTCTAATATAAAGGCTATATTCATTAGGATTCTAATTTCTATGCTATTATAGACAAAGGCAGTATAATCAGAAAGAGCAAAATCTGGTATGGTTATTTTCATAGCTACGATTAATTTTTCTAAAGCCTTTTCATAATTATTATTTATAGTTTTTTCAATAATAGACTCAACCAGATATAAAAGCTGTTTTAATAATCGTTCATAGTAAAGGCTCATTTTACCTTCTTGAATTATTTTTTTAAGCTTTAAAGCTTCTTTTTCCAATTCTTCAAATTCGCCACTTTCAAGCTTAGTTTCAATAGAATTTTTTATTTTATCAAAAGTAGAGTAATCTTTTAATCTATATCTAAGTAATGTTTCATTTAAGTCCTTTTTAAAAACAACAGACAATAAATCAAGTGTCTCTTGGTGAGGCATAACTTTGCCATTTTCGATTTTTCTAAGAGTATCAATATTGATATAAATTTGTTCTGCTACATCTTTTTGAGTGAGGTTCAAAGATTTGCGAATATTTTTGAGTTCTTCACCAAAAGACTGTAAATCGTAATAGAATCCATCCATTTTTTAACACCCCATCCCGATTCAAATCGGGTTGAAATTATTTACTTTACCATATATTATATAGTTAAAGGAAAGATATGTAAAGGAGATAGAGAAGAAGATTTAATAAGATGGCATTATATGCCTGGGAGGTGATGCTGTTATATAAGAAAAAAGTTTAAATTATTTTTGTGAGGTGGTGATGATGGAGTTTTAATTTAGCGGTAAGATGAGCTTTTGAAGCTTGATTGAGTAAAATTGTAAAATATTGAAGACGAGAGGAAGAATATGTCAAAAAAGCAATTTCATTATTTTTAATTTTGCTGCTTTTTACTGTCTCATCCTTTGAGGTAGTATTTGCTGCGGATAAAGCATCTGCTAATAAATCATAAATTTCCTCTGAAATGTATATTTCTGAAATGTATATTATAGAAGGAAATAAATATGCAGTAAAAATAGTTGAAGATAATAACAGTATAAGGAAAGTGTTTGTAGAGTAGGAAGATAAGTTAACGGTTGTTACATGTAATAATAAAGATACTACGGTAGGGATAGGAACTATAATTGGATTACTTGCAGGAGCAGGTGGAGTGGTAAGTGCTGCAATATATTTTTACAATGCTAAACAAGATGCTAATCATTGTGATTATTATTTTAATAGAGTTCAATTTTAAGAAGGTGTTTTTATGATTCTTCTTAGGCTTATGTTAATTACGGTCTTAATACTTAATAACATTTTAGTTTATCAACATTACAAGTATTTACATAAAAAAAATATCAGCGACATCGCACCACGAATAATAGTTCTTGTTTTGGTAGCAAATGTTCCAGCATTATTTGTTTTAATTAGTACATTTATTCCTCCTGGTAGATGAGGATTATTATCAAACAAAGGGGACGGTTCCTTTTGTCTGATTTTTTTCGGACGGGAGGAACCGTTCAGTATCTTGATGATATCTTCTGCGTTTTTTAACAGCTTAAATACATCTATAACCAAAATAGTCAGCTATTTTTCTCATAATAATTTTGACTAATCAGTAATGTTATAAACATGACCACTATTAAGGCAAATAGAGTTAATCCCATGACCATAAAAAGAAAATTGGATGTGATACCATACAGTACTAAAAATAAAACTCCAAAAACCCAGCAAATGTTGTTTATAAACTTTAAGGTGCCCTGAGCGCTTTTCATGGCAATATAAAGATCTCGTTCATCTGCATTTTTAAGTAAAACATCTTTAAAAACCTCATTTTTTCTAGCTAGAAATATGCTTATTACCACCAAGCCAAAGGCAAATGCAGCAGCAATTAAGAATTTTATTTCATGCCCTTTTGTCATATAAGCATAAAAACTTACAATTAGCAAAGAAATACCGAGGATTATATTTATAATTTTTTCACTTTTTATTTTCATATTTTTTATCCTCCTCTTTCATATTTTCCTCTAAACAGTACAAATCTTCAATTGTTGTCCCAAATAAAACAGCCAAGCGGTACGCCAGCATTAGTGATGGATTGTATTTTCCTTGTTCTAATGAAATAATGGTTCTTGTCGAGACGTGTACAGCTTCGGCTAATTGTTGCTGAGTCATGCCTTTCTTCAATCTATATTCTCGTATTTTATTTTTCAATAACATCCCTCCTAAATATGAAGCAAACTTCACGTGAAGTTTGCTTCATATTATAGCTGGTATTTTTTATTTTGTCAATATCAAGAAATGAGGTAAATGACATTTCTATGAGATTGGAAGTTTACGCTTTATTCTCTGAATCGGGTGGCTGTTTGTTTTTCAAAATATATTTATAATAAATAAAAATGGCTATTAAAAGAGCTATGCCGCCCAAAATGAAATATTTTTTAAGATGTGTATGGATTAAAGTCCAGTTATATCCTAAAAATCTTCCCAATGTAACAAATGTAGTTGTCCATATTAATGCTCCAGGGTAGGCATGTACCGCAAATTTTAAGAATGATAGCCTTGTTATGCCAGAGAAATATCCTGTTATGTGCCTTACACCTGGAATAAAATAGGCAAAGAGAAGCAAATGATTTCCATATTTATCAAACCACTTATGAGCTTTTTCCAAATTTTGGGGAGTAAGGTGTATGTATTTGCCGTATTTTCTTATAATAGTTTCATTTAGAAGGATACCAAGGAAGTAAGAAGTTGTTATGCCTGTAATAACAGCGACTGTAGCGATTATTATAGTCAAAAAATAATTTAGCTTGCCCTGGAAAACTAAAAAACCACAGTAAGTAAGGAGGGTTTCACCAGGAGTTGGAGCTCCAATTAGTTCTATAGTCAGAACAGAAAAAATGATGATGTATCCATGTAAAGCAAACAAATTGGCTATGGTTTCAAAATTCATTTCTCATTCACTCCTATGAAGGGTAGATATAATGAATAATATCACAAAAAATCTTTCTTTTAAATACAAAACAGACAAAAGGGACGGTTCCATTTGTCTGAAAATAACGGACAAACGGAACCGTCCCCTTTGTCTGAGTTATAAATTGCGGTTTTCTTTGAATCTTGATAGGAAAGCTTGCAATCTTTCGCTTTTTGGGTCATTGAGGATTGATTCGGGTTTTCCCTGTTCTAGAATATATCCTTCGTTTATAAAAATTATGCGGTCAGATATTTCACGGGCAAAATCCAACTCATGGGTTACAAAAATCATAGCCATGTCTTTTTCTTCTTGTGCTATTTCGTTTAAGACATTTAAAACTTCTCCTACCATTTCTGGGTCAAGAGCAGAGGTAACCTCGTCAAGTAGAAGGATTTTAGGCCTCATTAAAACTGCTCTTGCAATGGCTACTCTTTGTTTTTGTCCTCCTGACAATTGATTCGGATAGTAGTTGATTTTGTCTGCCATTTTGACTCTTTTTAACATTTGAATGGCTTGCTCTTTTGCTTCTTCGGGGTCCACTCCTTTTACTTTTATAGGCGCAATAGTACAATTATCTAAAACTGTCATGTGAGGAAACAGATTATATTGCTGAAATACCATTCCTACTTTTGACCTCATTTTTCTAAGGTGTGCTTCATCTGCAGGAACAATTTTTCCATTCTTCGTCATAGTCCATAGGGATTCTCCTTCAATTTCTATGGTTCCGCTTGATGGCTTTTCTAATGTCATAAGCATTCTTATGAGGGTTGTTTTTCCTGAACCTGAAGAACCTATAATAGTTAATTTTTCTCCATAACCTACTTCAAGGTCAATTCCTTTTAAAACCTGCAATTTCCCAAAATTTTTCTTTACATTTATATATTTCACTAAAGGATTGTCAAAGCTAGTTATGGTACCTTCATGTACAATCATCTCTGGCTTTATATCCTTTTTTTGAACCCTACTTTTTCTGGTGGTTTTTATAATAAAGTCTGTACTTTCCATTGTTAACCTCCCCTTTTACATTCTTTTTTCTGCAGGACTTTTAAATTTTATTTCTAGATACTGTACGAGCAAAGAGGAAGGATAGCTAAAGATGAAAAATATTATCCCTACTAAAGTGAATACTTCTAGATATTGAAAATATTCTGAACCTATGATTTTTGCCTGTTGCAAAAGTTCAACAACAGAAATGGCGGCAAGTAAAGGTGTTTCTTTAAAAAGTGTTATTAAATAGTTCCCCATCATTGGTATAATTGGTGGGATAGCTTGAGGCAATATGACCAACGTCCAAGTTTGGTAAGGGGTAAAATTTAATGACTTTGCTGCCTCCCATTGTTCTTTTTCAACTGCTTCAATTCCGGCTCTGTAGACCTCTGACAAGTAAGTGCTGTAATGAAGTCCTAATCCGATTATTCCAACTGTAAGAGCGGGTAATCGTATATTAAAACTTGGTAATGTGTAGTACAGGAAGAATAACTGGATTAATAAAGGAGTACGGCGTATAAATTCTACTATGGCTGTGGCACTGGAGGATATCCATCGAATTTTTACTCTTTTTAAAAGTGTCCAGGCAAGACCTAAAATTGAGGCCAATAAAAACCCCAAGATTGTTGCAATAAAGGTGATTTTTGCGGCCGATAAAAGTTTTGGCAAGACTTTAAATGTAAATGGCCAACTCCACATTTTTATGCCCTCCCTACATTGGCGCGTTTTTCCAATAGCTTAAACCCTGATGCAAAGATTGTAGATATTGCATAGTAGATTAGCAGTATTAAGATGAATATTATAAAGGTATCTGCTATGTTATTTGTTCTCATTATCACTCCTGAGTAAGTTAAATCTTCTAGGCCTATTAAAGATACTAAGGCTGTACCCTTTATGAGTTCTATCATTTGGTTTCCTAATCCAGGTAGCATTATTCTGATGGCCTGGGGGAATATGATATATCTCATCCTTTGTGAAGACGTAAAATTTAGAGCTTTTGCAGCTTCTATTTGTTCTTTGGGTACGGATAAAAAACCCGCTCTTACTATTTCTGCCGAATAAGCTCCGTAGTTTAAGGCTATTGCTACGACTCCAGCTGTGAATTTAGGTAACTCTATACCGAAAAAAGGGAGAACGAAATATATCCAGTAAAGTTGAACAAGCAATGAAGTTCCTCTGAATATTTCAACGTAAGTGCGTACAAGAAATCGAATTATTTTATGCCTATTTAGCAATAAAATTCCTGAAACAAAAGCAATCACAGAGGCTAGTAAAGCTGCAACAATTGTTAAAGAAATTGTAACTTTTGAGGCATCTACTAATCTTAGCAAGATGTTTAATATCTTGTCTATTTTAATCACCCCCGTATTTGTTTGGTAAAAAGGAGTGCAGGGAGAAATTTTACTCCCTGCAAAATTTAAAAGGTCATTTGCATATGTCTTTGGCTTTTACGTCGCCAGGCAGTTCGTTTTCTGTGAATCCAAATTTTTTAAGGATTTTTAATAATTCTCCTGACTGTTTCATCTTTTCTAATTCTTCATTGTAAGCTTTGACAAAATCTGTATCTTCTTTTCTGAAGGCAGCTGCTCCATAGTTTCTCAAGACTTTTCCGTTGATTACTGGGTCTTTGAAGTCCATTACTCTTTCTATTTTGTCACTTTTAGCTGAGTCCAACATGGCCTGTAGTGAAGGTCCAGTCATTGTAACTGCGTCTACTCTTCCAGACTCTAACTCTGCGATGGCTGATGGCTGGTCATTAACAATCACAATTTGGTTTTCTTTTACTCCCACTTCTTTTAAGATTTTGGCTTCCTGTGCACCAGCCATAACAGCGACTTTTATACTCGAGTCTTTGGCTATGTCCTCATAACTGTGTAAATTTTTGGGGTTTCCTTTTTGAACAGCTAATGCTTCTCCGATTGAATATTCTGGGTTTGCGAAGGCAACCTGCTGGCATCTTTCAGGGGTTATAAACATTCCTGCTGTTATTACATCAAAGCGCTTCGCTTTAAGGCCAGAAATCAAAGAACCAAATTCTGTTAATTCGCCGTGTATCTTTTTTATGCCGAGCCTTTCAAAGATTACTTTTGCTATTTCTACTGCTTCTCCTGTTAGTTGTCCGTTGTCATCTTTATAGGCGTAAGGTTTTTCATTTGCGAATCCAATTTTTATTTCTCCCGTTTTTTGAGCTTTTTGTAAAGTCGTTTCTCCTGTCGTTGTGTTTCCACACCCGGCTAAAAATAGTGTGAAGGTCAGAGTTATAAACATTAAAATAACCAAAATTTTTTTGTACATTTTTTATTCCTCCCTTTTGATTAAAAATTTATAAAAAATAAAAGCCTGAACACTCTACCAGTAAAGAGGGTAGAGTGCCCAGGCTTCGCCTTCAACTTTTAGTTGAAGACTCACCTTAAACCATGCTTTCGCATAGTCTATCTTTGGCCCAGCGGACCAAAGCGAGCCCCAGCCTCTTTTAGCATTTTTCTGTACAGGTTTCGGAATTAAATTTCGTGATGACTTATTATAGTCTACTTTTGAGGTAAACTCAAAAGCATACTATAACTCGCCATCTTTCCTACTACCTGCACATACTTCATGATAAAAGAGGATATTTAATTTTTATTTTATATTATACCATATGTGAAATA
Organism: Caldanaerobacter sp.; assembly: GCF_049701115.1. Lineage (NCBI taxonomy): Bacteria > Bacillati > Bacillota > Clostridia > Thermoanaerobacterales > Thermoanaerobacteraceae > Caldanaerobacter > Caldanaerobacter sp. The sequence continues at coordinate 12,894 of NZ_JBNATX010000013.1, forward strand.
ATAGTCAACCTATTTTTTACAGTCCTTTTATAAATCCACCATCAATTGGCAGTACTACTCCTGTTATGTAGGAAGCTTTTTCTGATGCTAAAAACAAAACGGTTGATGCAAATTCTTCAACAGTTCCTAACCTTTTCATAGGAATGTCTGTAATCATGGATTTTTCAGCTTCTTCAAAGGTTATACCTTCTTTTTCAACTCTTGCTTTAAGGAGATTTTCTATTCTTTCTGTCATTGTGTAACCAGGGGCTACGGCATTTGCAGTAATTCCAAAGGGCGCTAGTGCATTTGAGACAGATTTTATAAATGATATTACTCCCATTCTTGAGACATTGGAAAGGATTAAATTATCAAGGGGCTGTTTTACTGATATTGATGTTGAAGCTATTATCCTTCCCCATTTTTGATTTATCATAAAATCTTTTACTGCATACACTGCATATATTGTGCTCATTAAATTTAATTCAACTGCTTTTAAATAGTCTTCAGGCTTTACATCAAAAAATCCACCAGCAGGAGGACCTCCTGCATTTGCAAAGAGGATGTGGATTGTGCCGAATCTTTCTACCGTTTCTCTTACAGCTCTTTCAATGTCTTCTTTACGGGTTACATCGCCTACAATTGTTAAAACTTCTTTTCCTGTTGCCGACTTTATTTCATCGGCCGTTTTTTTGAGGTTTTCTTCGCTTCTTGAGATTATAGCGACATTGGCTCCTTCTTTTGCAAGTTCTAAAGCGACTGCTTTTCCAAGACCTTTACTTCCAGCCATTACAAATGCTACCTTATTTTTAAGGCCGAGGTCCATTTTACCTTACCCCCTTGTAAAACCCTTATTAAAGTTATTTTATCACTTTGTAGAAATTTTTTCTACCAGAATCAATTCGGGTTGAAAAGGTGCAATGTTTGGTATATCATTTAAGTACACGAAAGTAGATGTGATGTTGGGGGTGTGATATTTGTTAAAGGCTATAGGAGCTATTATTCTGGGGATTGTAATAGCTGTGAGTGCTATTAGTGGAGGTATCGATAAAAAAGCAGATTTGGCTGTAATTGATAGTGTGAAAAGAGTTGAAACAGCTGACAATAAGTTTTCAAACGGGCTTATTGATGAGAAAAATTATCTTGCCAGCATAAAAACACTTTTTGTCGAGAGCTATGATGAGAGTAGAAATTGGGAAAGACGGTATCAGTTTTCAGAAGCTTTAACTGGGGACCATCTCATAAATATAGAAGTGGAAATTTCTAAGGTTTACACAAAAGGAGATAAAAAATATGTTTTTACAAGGGCTAAAGTTACTAAGGAGGCTTCTTCTTATCTCGAAGAGCTAATTATAACTAAAAAATATGCTTTTGTTAAAGAAAAGGGTGAATGGAAAATTTTCTACATCGATGTGGGAATTTATTCTTCAGATACTTCCCTTGATAAGATGGCTTTTACTACTTTTGAGGGGAAAGCTTTGGAGTATGTGGATAAATTTAATCCGCTCATATGATTTAGGTTATACGTTTGCAAATTTTCATTTGCAGGGTTATAATTTTGGTAGTGAAAGTAAAAATTAGAGAGGAGGATTTTTTTGAGTACTCATCTTTTGGAGAGAAAACAAGTGGATGAAAAGCTTACTTGGGATTTGTCTTCTATATTCAGGACAGAAAGGGATTATGAGGAAGCACTAGAAGAAGCAAAAGTGATGGCAGATGAGATAGAGAGGGAATTTAAGGGGAGGCTTGATTCGCCAGAAAGGATAAATAGGTGTCTAGACAAGTATAGAATGTTAGCAGAAATTGTAACGAAACTATGGCATTACGCTTTTTTAGCCGTAGCAGTTGACCAGACCGATGTTGCCCTGGTAGAAAGGCAGTCCAACTTAAAAAATATAGCTGCAGATATTGAAAGTCGCCTTAGTTTTATAGAGTCAGAAATTATACAGCAGAAGCAGGAAATTATAGAAAGAGCCATAGAAGAGTCAAAGGAGAATGCAAATTATCTCAAAGAGATTTTAAGAAAGAAAACACATGCTCTTCCTCCTGAAGTGGAGAAGGCTTTATCGGCGCTTTCCCCAATTATCGATTCCTTTGAAGATATCTACAACATGGCAAAACTAGCGGATATGAATTTTGGGACTTTTAAAGTAGAAGATAAGGAGTATCCTTTGAGTTTTTCGTTGTTTGAAACAAAGTGGGAGTACGAAAAGGATACAAAAGTAAGAAGAGCAGCTTTTGAAGCTTTTTATAGTAAATTAAAGGAGTACCAAAATACGATAGCCACTGTTTATAACTTGCATGTGCAAAAAGACAAGATACTGTCCAAATTGAGAAATTTTGATTCTGTCTTTGACAGCTTGCTTTTTCCCCAGAAAGTGGACAGGGAGATGTATGAGAGGCAAATAGACCTCATAATGGAGCATCTGGCTCCCCATATGAGAAAGTTTGCAAAGCTTCTTCAGAAAATACATGGGCTAGAAGAGATGACTTTTGCTGACTTAAAGCTGGAAGTAGATCCTGATTTTGAGCCGGAAATCTCTATTGATGATGCAAAAGTGTACATAGAAGAAGCACTATCGGTTTTGGGCGAAGATTATAAAGAGATGATAAAAAGAGCATTTGAGGAAAGATGGATAGACTTTGCCGAAAATAAAGGGAAGATGACAGGGGCCTTTTGCGCTACCCCTTATGGTGTACATCCTTATGTGCTAATAAATTGGGCTAATCGAATGAGAGAAGTTTTTGTTTTGGCTCACGAATTAGGGCATGCTGGCCATTTTTACTTGGCTCAGAAGTTTCAAAATATTTTCGATACCAGGCCTTCTCTCTATTTTATAGAAGCTCCTTCTACTATGAACGAACTTTTAATGGCAAATTACCTTATGAATAAGAACAGCAGCGATAAAAAAATGAAGAGATGGGTGTTATCCACATTGGTTTCAAGAACTTACTACCATAATTTTGTAACGCACCTTTTAGAAGCGGCCTATCAGAGAGAAGTTTATAAGATAGTTGATAGGGGAGGGTCTGTTACTGCACCTACTTTGAATAAGATTAAAAGGGAAGTTCTGGAAAAGTTCTGGGGAGATGCTGTTAAGATAAATGAGGGAGCAGAGCTTACCTGGATGAGGCAGCCTCATTATTACATGGGACTTTACCCATATACTTACAGTGCAGGACTTACTATAGCAACTCAAGTCAATAAGAGATATTTGCAAGAAGGGCAAAAAGCTTTGGAAGACTGGAAAGAGGTATTGAAAGCTGGCGGTACAAAAACTCCTCTTGAACTTGCTCAAATGGCAGGTGTTGATATAACTACAGAAAAACCTCTTTTAGATACAATTCAGTATATCGGGGATATGATAGACGAAATTATTCGGTTGACTGACGAGATAGGCAAGTGATTGGAAGGCATTGGCGGTAAGCCGATGCCTTTTTTAATGGGAAATTGTATTAAAAAGAAAAGCCTTATGGTATAATAAAATTAAAGATTTGCCAGGAAAGGCGGGATTTGAATGGAGAAAGAGACTTTAAAAAGATATGATGCATGGCTTAATGACCCGGCTATATCGGATAAGGATAAGGAAGAGCTTAAAAAAATGTCTCCGGAGGAAATACAGGATGCCTTCTTTATGGATTTGGAGTTTGGAACTGCTGGGTTAAGAGGCATTATGGGGCTTGGGGCAAATAGAATGAATTTCTATACGGTGGGTAAAGCGACACAAGCCCTTGCTAATTACATAAATAAGACAGTAGAGGGAGAAAAAAGTGTAGCTATTTCTTATGATACGAGAAGATTTTCAAGGGAATTTGCTGAAGAAGCTGCTCAAATACTTGCAGCAAATGGGATAAAGGTGTATCTTTTTGACGATTTTAGACCCACACCTCTTTTATCTTTCGCTGTCAGGTTTTTAAAGGCTACAGCTGGTATAATGATAACAGCGAGCCACAATCCTCCGGAATACAATGGATACAAGGTATATTGGTCAAATGGCGCTCAGATTATTCCACCTCATGATAAAGGCATTATAGAGGAATACGAGAAACTGTCTTTTGCGGATGTAAAAAGGATGTCCTTTGATGAGGCTAAAGATAAGGGTTTTGTGGTCATGGTAGGGAAAGAGGTGGACTCTGCATATTTTGAAAAAGCCCTTTCTTATTCTTTTGGCATTTCTTCAAAGGATTTAAAGATAGTGTATACTCCTCTCCATGGGACAGGTATTAAAATTGTCCCGCCGCTACTTGAGAAAGTAGGGTTTGATGTATATATTCAAAAAGAACAGCAGATACCGGATGGAGGCTTTCCTACAGTGAGCTATCCTAATCCAGAGTTTGATGAGGCCTTTGAGCTTGCTTTGAAAGATGCAAGAAGCATTGATGCGGATATAGTTGTGGCTTCAGACCCGGATGCAGATAGGATGGGAGTTTTGGTAAAGCATAGAGGAGATTATGTGAGAATAGATGGAAATCAGATGGGCATTTTGCTTTTAAATTTTCTTCTTACGATGTATTCTCGAAAGGGCATGCCCAAAAATCCGGCTGTGATAGAGTCTATTGTGTCTTCCAAACTCTTTGCTAAAATTGCGAAGGCGCACGGGGTCGAGGTTTCTGAAGTACTTACAGGTTTCAAGTGGATATGCAATGAAGCTGACAGGCTAAGAGCCGAAGGCAAAACGGTGTTTTTTGCCTATGAAGAAAGCTATGGATACAATGTGGGAGATTTTGTGTATGACAAAGACTCAGGTACTCCTATAATGGTAACCTGTGAAATGGCAGCTTATTATAAAAAGAAAGGCATGACTTTAGTTGATGCTTTAGAAGAGATTTATAAAAAATACGGTTACTACCTTGAAGACCAGCTTTCTCCTGTATATGAAGGGGAAAAAGGGCTTAAGAAGATAAAAAGGATTATGGAAAGACTTAGAGAAGACCCCATAAAAAGTTTGGCAGGGCACAAACTTACAAATGTTATAGATTATTTAAAAGGATATGGTAAGATACCACCTTCAGATGTTTTGAAAATGGAGTTTGGTGAGAGGTTAATCGTATATGCAAGGCCTTCAGGTACTGAGCCAAAAATAAAGTTTTACTTCATGGCTATGGAAATGGAAGGAATTGATGAGGCAAAGGAATTACTAAGGAAAGCCAAAGAAGAGCTTGTAAAAGAGCTTGATCTGGAAGAATAATGACCTATGGTGAGGGAAAAGAATGGGGAAAAAGGGTTTTGTTGCAAAGGCACTGTTTTTCCTTTTGATAGTCGGAGTCTTGATGGTATTTTTTAAAGTCTCTGTAGATAAAGGGGCGTCAAAAGCCGTTGTTTTAGAGCAGGAAGAGAATTTGTTGCCTGCAAAGGAAAATAAGAATCTGGGTGAAGAAAAAGTATCCCAAGATATCGAAATAGTTTTAAGTGCTGTGGGAGATTGTACTTTAGGCTCGGACGAGAAATATTCGAGATATGGTAGTTTTGATGAAGAGTTAAAAAAGCAAAATTACGACTATTCCTACTTTTTTAAAGATGTAAGGCCAATTTTTGAAAAGAGTGACCTCGTTATAGCCAATTTAGAGGGTCCGTTGACAACTTCTAAAGAGAGAGCAGATAAAGAGTTTGCTTTTAAGGGAGACCCTTCTTATGCCAAGATATTGAAAGAAGGGAAGATTGATGCGGTAAATTTAGCAAATAATCATTCTTTTGATTACGGTAAACAGGGTTTTTATGACACTGTAAAGGCTTTGAAGAAAGAAGGTATAGGCTTTTTTGGTTATGGATACAATTATATAACCGAGGCTAAGGGAGTAAAAATTGGGGTTTTAGGGTATACGGGTTATGACGATACGTTGGAGACAAAGCAGATGATAAAAAAAGATATAGAGAAAATGAGACAGATAGTAGATATTCTTGTGGTAAGTTTTCATTGGGGAGAGGAAAACAAGTATTATCCAAACAAAGTGCAGATAAATTTGGGGCATTTTTCAATAGATAAAGGGGCGGACGTAGTTGTAGGACATCATCCTCATGTGCTTCAAGGGATAGAGGTTTATAAAGGTAAGTACATAGCATATTCACTGGGGAATTTTGTATTTGGGGGCAATAAAAATCCTAGAGACAAGGACTCCATGATTTTTCAGCAAATTTTTACCTTAAATGAAAAGAAAGAGATAGTGGATATAAAAGTAAAAATAATACCCGTATCTATATCGTCTGTAAAAGATAGAAACGATTATAAACCTAAGATTTTAGAGGGGGAAGAAAGGGATAGGGTGTTGCAGAAGATACGTAATTTATCATATTGGAATTCCCTTTTTCTCCAGTGAGAGGTTTGAAAAATCAAGCAAAAAAAGGTATAATGAAAATATGAGCATAAGTTCAAGAAGGAGGAAGAAAAATGCCCAAGCGCTATGTAATTGTGGGTGGAGATGCAGCTGGAATGAGCGCAGCTTCTCAAATAAGAAGGATGGATACGGAAGGAGAAATTTTGGTTTTTGAAAAAGAAGGAGTGATTTCTTACGCACAGTGCGGCCTTCCCTATTGGGTGGGGGGAGTTGTAAAAGAACAGAAAAAGCTTATTGCTCGTACGGCAGAGGAATTTTTAAATCGCTACAATATTAATGTAAAGCTTTATCACGAAGTGGTAAAAATAGAACCTTCTAAAAAGGAGATAAAAGTTTTTCGGAGGAAAGAAAAAGATGAAATTTCTGTGCCTTACGATGTGCTTTTGATTGGAACAGGGAGTACTGCGATAGTGCCTCCATGGGAAGGCAGGAATTTGCCGGGAGTATTTACATTAAAGACTATGGGCGATGCGGAAAAACTTCTTGACTGGTTGAACTCTCATACTCCCACTAAGGCGGTAGTTATAGGGGGAGGTTATATAGGGCTTGAAACTGCCGAGGCGCTTCATGGAAGAGGTTTTAAGGTTACGGTTTTGGATTTGGCACCCCAGTTAATTCCTACTTTTGACAAGGAAATTGCTGAAATAGCTCAGGATGCTCTCACAAGACATGGAGTGGAAGTGTATTTGAATGAAGAAGTCATAGGGCTTGAAGGAGATGAAAAAGGAGTAAAAGCCGTTGTCACGAAAAATGGAAGGTTCGAGGCTGATTTAGTAATAATTTCTATAGGAGTAAGACCTGTAAGTGAGTTGGCTAAAGAGGCAGGGATACAATTAGGGCCTAAGAATGCTATTCTGGTTAATGAAAGATTGGAAACGAATATCCCCGATATATACGCTGCTGGCGATTGTGCTACGCATTTTAATAGAATAAAGAAAACTGCAGATTACATACCGCTGGGTACTACTGCTAATAAACAAGGCAGAATTGCGGGTATAAATATGGCAGGTGGAAATGCTGAATTTAAAGGGGTTGTGGGGACTGCCATTGTGAAGGTTTTTGATAGGACCATAGCGAGAAGTGGGTTTGGAGAAAGGGACTGTGAGTCTTTAGGATGGCCTTACAAAGTGGTTTTGATAAAGGCAAGACCTGTCAGTCATTATTACCCGTGGGAAGACGAAATATTGACGGTGAAGCTTTGTTACCATGAGGGGAGTAGAAAGCTTCTGGGAGGGCAAATAGCAGGCGGATTAGTAGGTGTGGACAAGAGAATAGATGTATTAGCCACAGCTCTTTTCCATGAAATGACCATTGATGACTTGCAAGCTCTCGACCTTGCTTATGCTCCACCCTACAATTCAGTGTGGGATCCATTACAGCAAGCGTCGACTGTGGCTCAGAGGGGATAAATAGAAAGGTCTTACCGGCCGGTAAGACCTTTTTTGATAAGTGGAAAAGGGGTGAAAAGGTGAAGTTTATAGAAAGATATGTGTTTTTGACTTTGGGTGCCTTCCTTGCGGGTGTGGCTTTAGAGATTTTTTTAGTGCCAAATTACATAATAGATGGTGGTATAACGGGCATTTCTATAATGTTAAGCTATCTTACAAAGTTACCTTTAGGAGCGTATATTTTTCTTCTCAATATACCCTTTTTGTTTTTAGGATACCGACAAATAGGGAAGAGCTTTGTTTTGTCTACTTTTTATGCTGTTTTAGTTCTGTCTTTATCTGTTACATTGTTAGAAAAGGCTCCAGCACTTACTAATGATACGCTTTTGGCCTCGGTTTTTGGTGGCATTATTCTGGGTATAGGGGTAGGGTTAGTAATAAGACATGGAGGTTCAATGGATGGTACAGAAATTGTTGCCGTTGTTATATCAGAAATAACAGCATTTTCTGTAGGGGAAATAGTGTTATTTATAAATATCTTCATATTAGGAAGCGCAGGTCTGGTATTTACATGGGATAGAGCTATGTATTCTCTTATCACTTATTTTATAGCCTTTAAAGTAATAGACCTGACAATAGAAGGAATAGATGAAGAAAAAGCAGTAATGATAATTACGGAAAAACCAGAAGAAATTGTAGAGACTATTACCGCGCGATTAGGAAGAAGTGTTACTTTTTGGGAAGGCATAGGAGGATATACAAAAAGCAAAAAGGGTGTGGTGTATGCGGTAGTGAGCCGTTTGGAAATTGCAAAATTAAAGAATATAGTAAAAGAACATGATGAAAATGCTTTTGTGACGATTCATGATGTGTATGACATGTTAGGAGGCCAGTTTAAAAAGAAGTCTATTCATTAGTTTATTGAATTGATATAATTTCGACAGATTATAAAAAAGATTATAAAAAATAAAGAGGGCATCACTATGGGAAAGGATGTAAAAAAACTTCTACTCACGAGGTTTTTAAGGAGTCTGGGACAAGGGCTATTAGCAGTGGATTTTGCCCTTTACCTTAGGGACCTTGGTTATTCCAGCACTTTTATAGGATTTATTTTTACCTTAGCAGGACTTTTTGGAGCTGTTGGGAGTGTAATGATAGGGTTTATAAGCGATAAGACTAGTCGTAAGGCTTTTATGATGGTGTACACTTTCATGTTGATGATAGCTTCTTTGGCTATGTTTATCTCTGTAGAAAGGTGGTTGATAGTATTAGCTTCAGTTTTTGGCAATTTTGGGCAAGGAGCTAATGGCTCTGCGGGCCCCTTTTCACCAGCGGAGCAGGCATGGCTTTCAGAAAAAGTTTTGCCAGAGGACAGAGGCAAGATTTTTAGCATAAATTCCGCAATGGGCTTTACCGGTATGTCCATTGGAGCGCTTTTGGGGGTAATCCCGGCTTTTTTGAAAAATTTAGGGGATTACTATAATTACCGTGTATTGTTTCTTTTCGTTTTTGTTTTATCGACGATTACCCTCTTTGTACTCAAAGGTATTTCTGAAGAAAAGAAAAGAAAAATAAATAAGAGTGCGAGTGATGAAAACATAAAAGCTGAATATTCTAATTTATTAAAGTTGGTTCTGTTAAACGCTTTGAATGGATTTGCGATAGGTCTTAAAGGACCTCTTATATCCTATTGGTTTGCCTTAAGGTTTGGAATAGGTGCAGAGAAAATTGCTCCTATTATGGCTTTTACATTTTTTGTTACAGGACTTTTGTCTTTTTATACAGGATTTCTTACAAAGAAAATAGGTATCATTAACTCTGTGGTTTTGGAAAGAACAATTGGTTTAGTGTTTTTAATATTACTGCCCCTTGCTCCAAGCTATCTAATGGCTTCAATTTTCTACATGTTTCATCAGGTCTTTAACAGAGGTTCAGCAGGAGCAAGGCAGGCTCTTGCTGTGAGTATTGTGGGGGATGAGGAGAGAGGGCTGGCTGTGGGACTTAATGCAGCTTCAATGCAACTTCCAAGGTCGGCTGGCCCTTATGTGACGGGTGTTTTGTTAGGCGAGGGGCAGTTTGAGATGCCCTTTTTCATGGCAGCTTTTTTACAAGGAGTTTATCTTGTTCTATACAGGAAGGTATTTTTAGGGTTTAATTTCCCTAAGGAATAACCGACAATATAATCATCCTTCTTTTACTAGAAAAGAGAAGAAGAAAGCTACAAATAGGGTGATGGAAGATGCTATTGGCAAAATGCTGTAGCTACCAAGGTGAGCGAGTATTCCTCCTAAGAAAGACCCTAAAGAGTTGGAGAGAGCATTATTGGCGCTAAAAAGTCCTAAAGAGGGGCCTTTGGGCAGGGAAGAAGAGGTTGCTAAGTCGATGCCAGTTACTGCTATAAAAGGCCAAGTAAGCACAATAAGTGTAAAAAAAGCTAGTACCAGTATTTCTTTAAAGGAAAAAGTTAAATAGGCAGCTAACCCCATTAGGAGTAAGGATAAAGAACGCGCGAAAACGGCTGTCTGGAGCACTTTTTTGTTGCCCAAATTTTTTGCGTAAATTCCAGCGGGCTTATAGACTAATATACCAAGGGCAGCTGCAACTGAAAATACGGCGGAGGCTAAGGTTGGATTTACATGAAACGAGTTTTTCATTATAAGGGGATAAAAGGAAAATAAAAAGGCTGAGCCCATGCTCATCAAAAACCAGTGAACATGAAAAATGACGACATTGGAAGGAATTTTTGGTAAATGTTTTTTTAAATCTTTTAAGTGGAGAAGATGGTAAGCCTGGCTTATGGACGCTAAAAGGGGCTGTATTTGAGGATGAAAATGAAGTATGATAGGGCGTTTTTTCTCTACTTTTTCAAGTACAGGCATTTTAGTGTACACACTCATGGCTAAGAATGGCAAAACGGAAGTGGCAGCTAACGCTATTTTTAGATGGGTTGCTGCTAAAAGGCCTGCTATGGCGAGGCCAATTACCTGTCCCATGCCGTAAGTTCTCTGTAAAAGCCCTTCTCTTAATGGGATTTCCGATTGAGGAAATCTCTCCACTATCCAAAGATTTGCCAGTGTATTTGCAAGAGAAAACCCCATGCCTGCACTAAGGCTGAAAAAACCTATAAGCTGGAATTTTGGGAAGAAAGTGATGGCAGCCATTGAAAAACCAATGATAGCTAATCCCAGTATAAATAAAGACCTCTTTAATTTAAGGTGATCACCTATTTCGCCCCATACCGGTGAAGCTAATTGTCCCAGACCAAACAAAGACATTACGATTCCAACTTGAGCTGCTCCCAAGTGAGTTTGGGTCCACAGAGGGAGCAAAATAGGTATAAGGCCAGATGCTACAGTGCCTAAGATACCATAAGCAATAAACCAAGTTTCAAACTTACTTGTCATTTTTTATTTCCCCTTTTTTCACAAGCCTTTATAAATTCTTTAAATAGTTTTAGCATGTTTTCATTTCCTTTAGAAGCCATGAGTTCAGGATGCCATTGTACTCCAATTGCAAAATAATCTTCGTCTTCGGCTTCAATTGCTTCAACGACTCCGTCCTTAGACCAGGCTACCGCTTTGAATCCCTTTGCTACTCTCTTTACTGCCTGATGATGGAAACTGTTTACTACAGTGTTTTTTCCAAATATATAGTAAAGGCGACTTCCTTCTGCAATGTCTATTGAATGGGTAGGGTGATCAGGTTTTGCCTTTTGAGAATGCTTTATATAATGGGTTGGGATTTGTGAAAGGTCTTGATACAAATTGCCACCCAGTGCTACATTAATTGCCTGAATACCTCGACATATGCCTAATAGAGGTTTTTTTAGGTGAAAAGCGTATTTTATGACCTCTATGTCATACCAATCCCTGTCAGGAGTTATGCCTCCCTGTTTTTCTATGGGTTCCTCGTTATAAATAAGAGGATTGATGTCTTGTCCTCCAGTTATTACTATTCCGTCAACACTTTCTACTTGCTCTTTAAGCACATCGAAATCCAGTGTAAGCGGCATCACCAAAGGAATTCCTCCGGCTTTTATAATGGAATCTACATAGGCTCTCATTACAAAGATCTTTTCTTCTCCTATTGTTACGCCCTCTGTTTCGTAAGTTATATTTCCTACTATGCCTATTTTAGGTTTCACTATTTTTCTCCCCCTGTATTTATTTTCATTCAATATTATACCATATTTTTCAGATTTAAAAATTTAAAAGAAGCAGTTAGATGTCTGACAATATAAAAGAAGTATGATATAATTATTTTTTGGATATAAGGATACAATAGCAAATAAAATCACAGGCAAAAGGGGTGTTAATGTGAAAGATACATTATTAGCTCTTCTAACAGGATTGTTAGTAGGTCTTATATTTTCGTTTTTTAAGTTGCCTATTCCTGCACCCAGTGTGCTTCCAGGAGTTGCAGGAGTGGTAGGAATATATTTGGGAGGATTATTGATGGAGTATTTAATAAAATTGTTTGGAAGATAATAAAATAGGATAGGCAAAGAAGCCTATCTTTTATTTTTAAATAGATTAACGAACGTTTATTAATAAATCTATATAAAAATTCGCTTTTTTGATTGATTTAAAAGAAATTTTTTGATAATATAGATTACGGGTTTTCACATTGCCTTGGAGGTAGATAAATATGAAAAAATATGATGTCATAATTGTAGGAGGAGGCCCAGCAGGTCTTTTTGCTGCAATAGAATTGATAGACAAAAAAGAAGATTTAAATATATTGTTGCTTGAAAAGGGGAAAGACATTCATAAAAGGATATGTCCCATGAATGTATATGGTACTAAATGCCTTGACTGTAGACCTTGCGCGATAACTACCGGAATAGGTGGAGCAGGAGCTTTTAGTGACGGCAAACTCACCTTGACATCGGAGTTTGGCGGCGTATTAGATGAATACATGTCAAAATTAGAACTTAATCAACTTATAAGCTATGTAGATAATATATATGTTAGGTTTGGAGCTACTACAGAAGTCCATGGTACTGACAGAGAAAAAATAAGGGAAATAGAGAAAAAAGCTCAAGCAGCAGATTTAAAATTGATTCCTGCTGTTATAAAACATTTGGGAACAGACAAAAGTTTTGGAATAATAAAAAACATGAGAGATTATTTGATTGAAAAAATCGATATTTTAACAGAAACACCAGTATCGGAAATAATTGTGAGAGATGGAAAGGCAGTTGGGGTGGTTACAGAGAAAGGGGAAGAATATTATGGAGAGTATATAATAGTAGCTCCGGGAAGAGAAGGAGCCAAGTGGTTTAAAAAAGAGGCAGATAGACTTGGCCTTAAGACCAGAAACAATGCGGTGGATATAGGTGTAAGAGTGGAGATTCCTGCTGTAGTCATGGAAGATATAACAGATGTTGTATATGAATCCAAGTTTATATATCATTCAAAATCTTTTGATGATAGGGTAAGGACGTTTTGTATGAATCCTTATGGAATGGTAGTTATAGAAAATCATGATGGAATTAAAACTGTAAATGGGCATAGTTATAAGGATATAAAGACAGAAAATACGAACTTTGCTATTCTTGTAAGCAAAGAATTTACTGAGCCTTTTAATAGGCCTATTGAGTACGGCAGGTATATTGCAGAACTTGCTAATATGTTAGGGGATGGGGTAATAGTTCAAAGACTTGGGGATTTACTATCAGGGAGAAGGTCTACCCCTGAAAGAATAAAAAGGGGACTTGTAGAACCTACTTTGAAAGAGGCTACACCGGGTGATTTGAGTTTGGTTCTTCCTTATAGATTTTTGCAATCAATAATTGAAATGCTTCAAGCTCTTGACAAGGTGGCGCCAGGCGTATACTCAAAACATACACTTTTATACGGTGTCGAAGTAAAGTTTTACTCTTCAAGAGTAGAATTGACAAATAAATTAGAGACACAGATACGTAATTTATTTGCTGCAGGAGACGGAGCTGGGATAACAAGAGGCTTAGCTCAGGCTTCTGTTTCTGGAGTTGTTGTGGCAAGGGAGATCTTGGAGAGAGTCAAATAAAGGAAGGAGAAAAAATATGTCTGTTACTGTGATTGTTGGTTTGCAATGGGGTGATGAAGGTAAAGGCAAGATAACAGATTATTTAGCCGAAAGGTCCGAAGTCGTGGTAAGATATCAAGGTGGGAATAACGCAGGGCATACTGTTGTTAAAAACGGGATTTGGTATAAGCTTCATTTGATACCTTCTGGAGTATTATATCCTGACAAAATATGTGTGATTGGCAATGGGGTTGTAATTTATCCTAGAGCCCTTTTAGAAGAAATAGAAGAACTGAAAGAGAAAGGAGTAAAAATTGACCAAGAAAATTTAAAGATAAGTGATAGGGCTCACATAGTTTTCCCTTACCATTTAATAGAAGATGAACTTGAAGAAGAGGGGAAAGGGGTAGAGGAGATAGGTACTACTAAGAGAGGAATAGGGCCCTGTTATAAAGATAAATCAGAGAGAATAGGGATAAGAATGTGCGATTTGGTAAGGGAAGATGTATTAAGAGAAAAATTAAAGAAAAATATAGAAAAGAAAAATAAAGTTTTTAAGAATATTTATGGGAAAGAATCTGTGGATTTTGATGAAATTTTTAAAGATTATAAAGAATACGGAGAAAAGTTAAAGCCGTATATGATGGATACCTCTCTTTTTCTTTATGAAATGGCTAAGAAAGGTAAAAAAATTCTCTTTGAAGGAGCACAAGGGACACTTCTTGATCTGGATTTTGGAACTTACCCCTATGTTACAGCTTCTCATCCTGTTGCTGGTGGGGCTTCAATTGGTGGAGGCATAGGACCCACAATGATAGATGAGGTCGTTGGGGTTATGAAAGCTTATACCACAAGGGTAGGTCAAGGCCCTTTTCCCACAGAACTTAAAGATGATATTGGGAATTTTTTAAGAGAAAGGGGTTATGAATACGGGACAACAACGGGCAGAGCAAGGCGATGTGGATGGTTGGATTTGGTGATGATTAAATATGCAGTGAGAGTTTCTGGTGTTACTACTCTTGCTCTAACTAAATTAGATACTTTAACGGGACTTTCTACGATAAAAATTTGTACAAAGTATAAAATTGGTGAGGAAATTGTTGATAATTTTCCTGGGAGCCTTGAAGATTTGAATCACTGTGAACCTATCTATGAAGAAATGGAAGGATGGAATGAAGATATAAGAGGGGCTAGAAGTTTTGATGACCTTCCACTCAATGCTCAAAAATATGTAAGAAGACTCGAAGAATTGATAGGAATTGAATTTGGAATTATATCTGTGGGTCCTTCAAGAGAAGAAACCATAATGTTGAGGAATTTTTGATAAAAGGCTTGACATTATTTTGATGGCCAAGTATAATATATTACTGTCAGGAGAATTTAATAAAGGATAGCGGGCTGGCGTAGCTCAATAGGTAGAGCAGCTGACTTGTAATCAGCAGGTTGAAGGTTCGAGTCCTTTCGCCAGCTCCAATTTTTTTAATTTCAAAATCAAATTTGGTCACAAAATGGTCACATAAAATAAGAAGGACACAGTAACCCTTTGGTGTCCTTCTTATTTTTTTAGGGGGTGTAAGGGAAAAGAATAAAAAAGGCACTTATTCTGGATGCCTGCTATAATAGAAATGGTTAAAACAACCCAACAAAAAGAAGCATCAGAATAAGTGATGTAATTTGGGGAGATATAATCGATGTTAGTATATTATTGTAGACACTTTAACTCGAACAGGATAAAATAAAAATATAAAGAGAGGAAGTGTCTACAAGATCAGGTTGGTTAAAATAATGAAAACCGATAAATTATAGACAACAAAAGCACAGCAATTACATCGGGATAATATCAGGCTATGTTAAAAAGATGGCAAAGCCTCAAGAGGAGAATGAAATATTAAAAAGCCATGGTCATATTTGCAAAGAAGTAAGCTTTGTATTTGAGCATATTGAATCATGGTATAATTAGGAAAAGACTACAATAGTACTATAGGGTATTAGACTTTGCAACAATTTGAAGATTTAATTAAAAAGTCAGCGTAAAGATTTTGCGTTTTTGTGTCTACTATAGTGAGATAAATACAAAAAGGGGAGGAACCAAAGATGAAGAAAGTGATTATTTCCCTTATTGTATTTATACCTGTTCTAAGCATTATAATTTTTTTTTATTCACACAAATAATCCCGACCAGGCTCAGAGTCAAGATATGAATATAACAGAAAATAAAACCACACAAAAAATAGATGAAAAACTTAGAAATGTAAAAAGTTTTGCATATCAATTGCAAGATATTGATTTAAAAGCAATAGAAAAGACGAATTTTGACCTTATTATAATTGACTACTCTAGAGATGGTACCGATGAAAATAGATTTACAAAAGAAGAAATTGATTCTTTAAAAAGCAGTTTTAAGATTGCCTTATCGTACCTTAGCATAGGAGAAGCAGAAAATTACAGATGGTATTGGAATAATGCATGGGATAAAAATAATGATGGAATACCTGACAGTGGAGCACCTTCATGGCTTGGTCCTGAAAATCCTGAATGGCCGGGAAATTATAAAGTTAAATACTGGGATCCAGAATGGAAGCAGATAATTTTTAAATACTTAGATAAAATAATAGAAGCGAATTTTGATGGTGTGTATCTTGATATTATAGATGCTTATGAATATTGGGGCCCAGGAGGAGAAAGCGGGCTTAATAGAAAAACTGCAGAGCAGGAAATGATAGATTTTGTGAAATCTATTGCTAATTATACGAGGGTAACAAAAGGCAAAAAAGATTTTCTGATTTTTCCGCAAAATGGGGAGAAACTTGGGACTCATATAGACTATGTTAATACAGTAAATGGTATTGGAAAAGAAGACCTATTTTATTTAGATAATACTCCACAACCAGAATCCTATGTGAATGAATCTATTAGCTATCTTAACATGTTCAAAGACAATGGGAAACTTGTTTTAATAATAGATTATCCAACAGATCCTTTCCTAATAAACGAATTTTACAAAAAAGCTCGAGAGAAAGGGTACATTCCTTACTTTTCCTCTACTCAAATCAAAAATCCGGTCAAGTAAGCACTTCTTAAAACAGACGCCTTTTTTGCTTGCTCACGTGTCATAGACTATATGCCTCCCTGCCTTTAGGCCGGGGGGCAAGCCTATGGTTGGTGAGCATATCCTTCCTCGTTTGTGCTGGGGCCTGTATCCCCTCCGGACCTTGAACTATGGCTCACAAGCCTTTTATCCTTTACTATTTCACATTTATAAAGTGGTGTGATAAAATAGATATAAAATCATTCTTAGAAAGGATGAGATTGATGGCTATTGTGAAACCTTTTAAAGCCTTAAGACCCCTCCCGGATTTAGTTAAACAGGTTTCATCGCCTCCATATGACGTTTTATCAAGGGAAGAAGCGGAAGAACTGGCGAAAAATAATCCATATTCTTTTTTGCATGTAGAAAGAGCAGAAATAGATCTTGAGAAAGATGTAAATCCCTACAGCGACCTTGTATATGAAAAGGCAAGAGAGAATTTTTTAATGCTTAAAGAAAGAGCATTTATGAAGGAAGGGGAAAAATGTTATTACATATATAGGGAAGAGATGAAAGGGAGAGAACAGACAGGACTTGTAGCTCTTGTATCTGTAGATGACTATCTTAAAGGCATTATAAAGAAACATGAAAATACTCTTCCAGAGAAAGAAGAAGATAGAATAAAAGTTATGGAATACTGCAATGCCCACACAAGTCCAGTGTTTTTGACTTATAAATCAGATGATGAGATAAAAAGGTTGATAAATATGTGGATTGCAAGGGAAACTCCTGTTTATGATTTTACTTCAGAAGATGGTGTTAGGCATCTTTTCTGGGTAATCGATGAAGTTATTGTTTTAGAAGAGATTGCAAAAATTTTTGATGAAATAAATTCTATCTATATAGCTGATGGACACCACAGGGCAGCTGCCTCTGTTGCGTTGGGTGTTAAAAAAAGAAATAATATTAGAAATTATTCGGGTACAGAAGAATTTAATTATTTTCCCGCTGTGCTTGTTCCTCATGATGAGGTGTATATAATGCCTTATAATAGAGTGGTGAAAGATTTGAATGGCTACTCGAAGGAAGAATTTATAAAAAAGGTGGAAGAAAAATTTTTTATTGATGAAATTGGCAAAGAACCGATTGAGCCAGAAGATAGGCACATATTTGGAATGTATTTGGAGGGGAAATGGTATAGGCTTAAGGCAAAGGAAGGCACATTTGATTCTTCAAACCCAATTGAGAGCTTAGATGTATCAATTTTGCAAAATAATTTATTAAAACCTATTTTGGGTATAAATAACCCCAGAGAGGATAAAAGGATAGAATTTATAGGTGGGATAAAAGGTGCGAAGGAATTAGAAGAGAAAGTAAATAAAGGGATGGCTGTAGCTTTTTCACTATATCCTACTTCTATAGAAGAGATTTTTGCTATAGCAGATAAAGGCGAGATAATGCCTCCGAAATCTACTTGGTTTGAACCTAAATTAAGAAGTGGTATTTTTGTTCATGAGATTGATGACATTTAAGTACATTAATTTTTATTAAACTTGTTCTAATGTGAGCTCCCCTTAACTAATATATAATGTGAGGATAAAATGGGGGAGCTGGTATTATGGATGCCAAGAAAAAACTTCTTTTAGGGATTTTGGCAGTAGTTGTAGTCGTCTTGTTTGTATATTTTGTCCTTCCCGAAAAATCAGTTACAACTTATTTTATTGAAGCGAAATACAACGACGAGGTTAAAGTGGTAGAAGCCAACCAAACTGTGAAGTACGTAAATAACACAGGTTCCTCTTTAAAAGAGGTCTACTTTCATTTGTATCCCAATGCTTTTAAGTCCGAAACGAGTCTACCATTTACAAAAGAAGAGCTTTCTTTTGTGTATCCTGAAGGATTTGAGCCGGGTTTTATTGAAATTGAAAAAGTTACAATAAATGGGTTACCAGCTGACTATACTTTGATGGAGCCAAATGATGAGATTTTAAAACTCACACTTCCAAGAGAAATTAAAAAAGGTGAGTCTATCAACATAAAAATAAAGTACAAGGTGAAGATTCCCCCGGCTAAAAGTAGATTTGGTTACGGCAAAAACACTGTTCAGCTGGGCAATTGGTACCCTGTATTGTCGGTGTACGATAAAAACGGATGGAATAATGACCCTTATTACATTTTTGGTGACCCTTTTTACAGTGATGTAGCCAATTACAGAGTGGAAATCGTAGTTCCAGAAAGGTTTATAGTTGCTTCAACAGGCGAAGAAAAAGAAAAGAAAGTGGAGAAAGGTTCTAAAAAGCTTGTGTTGGAAGCAAACAAAGTACGGGATTTTGCCATTGTAATGAGCGACAAATTTAAAGTGGCAGAAGCAACAGTAGATGGAATAAATATAAGGTCGTATTATTTGACAGATGGCTATGGGGATAAGACACTAAAATTTGCTTCTGATGCTATAAGATTTTACAATGAATATATCGGTAAATATCCTTATAAGACCTATTCTGTAGTGGAAACCGATTTTTACTTAGGGGGGATGGAATATCCTCAACTTGTGATGATATCCAAAGACTTATACAATAAGGCTAATCTTTTTAATCTCGAATATGTTATTGCTCACGAGACGGCTCATCAATGGTGGTATGCGGTAGTGGGAAATAATCAAATAAGAGAATCATGGCTGGATGAAGGGCTTACAGAGTATTCTACCCTTCTATACATAGAAAGATACTATGGTAAGGCGACAGCGGAAGAGATATACAGACTTGTGATTGAAAGAGGTTTTAACAAATTTTTAAGCAATAGTTTAGATACTTCGTTTGCAAAAACGCTAGCAGATTTTAAAGAATGGCAGGAATACACAAATATAGTGTACAATAAAGGGGCAATGGTGTTTTACAATTTAAGAAAATTAATAGGGGAGGAGAATTTCAGAAAAGTTCTCCAAACTTATTATGAAAAATATAAATATAAAATAGCCACTACGCAAGATTTGATCGACGTAGTGGACAGCGTGACAGGAAAAGACACAGGTGGATTTTTCCAATCATGGTTTTATTAGATTATCATCTTTTTCTTTAACCTTATGTCTTCACCGTAAAAATTCAGCAGTTTGAAATGGCCAAAAATTCTAGAATAAATTCTTTCCGGATATATGGCCATTATTTCAGAAAGAGGTAAGTTAGTAGAGATTATAAATTTTTTACCCATCAAAAGTCGAGAGTTTAGTATATTGAAAAACTCTTGAAGGCTGAAGGCAGTAATGGGTTCAGTGCCTAAGTCATCTATTATTAAGAGGTCGCACTCTTTAAGCAATTCTAAATATTCGTTGTAAACTTCACTGTCAGGATTTAATTTGTTTACCCTCAGACCTTCGATTAGCTCTGGAGCAGTTCTATAAATTACACTTTTGCCTCTGTCAAGAAGCTCTTTTGCTATACAATTTGCTAGAAAAGTTTTACCTAAGCCCGAGTTACCGTAGAAAAAGAGGCTTTCCTGAATGGTATCAAAGTGTTTGATAAAGTTTAAAGCGTATTCCACTATATTTTTCATGTTAGCTCGAGGAGAAGGCTTATCCCCATAAGGTTTATCTGAATAATATTCAAAATTAAAATTCGAGAAATTTTCTCTTTGCAATATTTCTGCAATGCTAGACTGTTTGTAGTATATATTTATGAGTTTTTGATTAAAGCATTTGCAGCGTTTGCCATTTACGTATCCTGTGTCTTTACAGATATTGCATTCATATTTTGGTTCTAGATAATCCTCAGGATATCCGTGAGATTTTAATATTTGTATTTTCTTTTTTTTTAGGAGGTTTAACCTTTCTTTGAGAGAATTCAATAATTCCTTGCTTTTTTCTGGTTCTCTGAAAACGGCTTGAGTTATCTGGATCCCTATTTCCTTTATCTTATCGTCTATTTTTTCAAGCTCAGGGATTTCTTTATACAGTTGATTTCTCCGCAAAATGGCTTCTCTTTCAGCCCTGTCTCTTTTCATTTCGTACTCTTTTAGTATTTCATGAATTATATTTTCATTCATTTAATTCACCTCTAGAATGGGCCAAAAGCCTTTTTTCTAAATCTTCTATATCATAGGTTCTTTGCGAATAACTGTTAAAGTAATTTTTAGGAGCTTTAAAAGAGGAAGTAGCTGTTTTCTTTTTAGAAGTTAGCTTTTTGTTTTCTAGATCCTCCACAGTTCTTATTCCATCGTTAAACCAATTTATCAAAATTTTATTTATATATGGAAAACTTGGCTCACCAAGCTTAGCCATGCACTCTTCTCCAGCCTTTATTATTATATCGACATCGAAGCCCAGCTCGTCCATCCACCTATCTATCATTTCTCTTTGCATTTCTGTTGGCTCTTCATCTTTCATATTCAAAGCCTTTAATATTTTCTTATAATCTTGCCACTTTTTACTTTCTGCCTTGAGATATTCTTCTACATCCAAAGCAGTTTTTAAGCCGGCATCGTGCCAGGTTATAGCAACTTTTTCCATATACTTTAAAGAAGTTTTATTTTTTGAAGCGCAATAGCTGACTAGCATTGTTATTACTTCCAGCGAAAAGCCGTATTCGTCAACCCAGCTTAAATAAGTTTCCATTTCAGTTGGTGTGAGGGGCCTTCCAAGAGTAAGCTCTATTGCTTCAAAGGCTTGTTTTACCTGTGGATCGTAAAGGGAAAGCGAATGGCCATTGGAAGATGGGGGAACTACAGGGAGATATTCTACCGTGTATTCGCCATCTATGTACTTTAACTTTACAAGGCCAGACTTTTCCCAGTATTTCAAAGCTTTGTCAATTTCTAAATCTGTCATAAAGAGCTTGTCTGCCAGTTCTTTTAAGGGGATTTGATTGCCATAAAAGCAGTATTTAAGACCTAATATATATACTTTAACGTATTCTCCTGGTGCATCTAGCATGTGATGATTTATGAAGTAATTGCTAAGAGGAGTACTTCCCCAGTCGTCGTTTTCTCTCCAAAATTTGAAAACGCTCATTCTCCCCACCTCGAATATATTATAGCATAGGGGGATATAGTCTTCAATTAAAAAGAATTTTTAACATATTTATCGGTTTTTTAAAAAGGAATATTAGCTTAGATTTTGACATAAAATAATGGATAGAATTTCAAGTTTTGCTTTTTGGGAAAACTATGGTATAATTAAAACGATTAGATAAAGAAAGGATGGGGAAAGTGGGGAGTGAAAGCTGTAAGTTTTTGCTCTTTTTAAAAGAGTATCGCAAAAATCTTATAGCTTTTTTATTTGCTCTCTTTTTGGGACTGGCTTTTGTAGTATATGAGAATGGGTTTGCCTACAATGTGATGGTAGATGGTGTAAGTATTGGTGTTACAAGGGACCTACGAGGTGTCAAAGAGGTTGTAGAAAAGATAAAGATGGAAGAGGCAAGAAAATGGGGTGATGTGGCCTTTGACCAAGAGATAAGCTTTAAGAAAGTCAAGGTATCTGGAGAGGTCAAGGGAGTACATCAAATAGAAGCCGACCTCAAAAGAGTTTTAAGTTTTACCTGCAAAGCTTACGCGATAGAAGTTGATGGAAAGCCAGTTGCCTTTTTAAAGTCAAAGGAACAAGCCTTTAGAGTGCTGGATTACCTAAAGGAACTTTATGATAAAAATGTGGATGAGGTGTCTTTTAAAGAAGACGTCTCTGTAAAAGAAATGTACATACCTCCGTCCAAATTGGTGAGCGAAAAAGAAGCGCTGGATATATTAAAAAGCCCCTCTAAAGAAGCTGTCAAATATGTCGTAAAAGAAAATGACAGCCTTTGGAGTATAGCTAGAGCGCACGATATGTACATAGAGGAGTTGTTGAGATTAAATCCCGGCCTTACTGAAAATCTCAAACCGGGACAGATAATATATCTTGCCAAGGAAAAACCTTTAGTGACCGTTATCACAAAGAAAGAAGTTGTCTATAATGAAGAAATACCATTTGATACTAAATTCACAAAAGATGACAAACTTTTTGTCAATCAAACTAAAGTTCTGGTAAATGGGGAAAAAGGGTTAAAAGAGATAAGGGCAGTAGTGATAAGTGAAAACGGTGTGGAAGTTAAGAGAGAGATAAAAGAAGAAAAAATCCTTAAAAATCCTGTTTCTAAGGTTGTGGCAGTGGGTTCAAAAAGGATTTCTTATGTAGCTACAGGGTATTTTAGTTACCCCGCAAGGGGTACTATAACCTCGAGATTTGGCCCGCGGTGGGGTGGTTTTCACACTGGAGTAGATATTGCAGCACCTTATGGGAGTCCAATTTATGCCTCGGATGGCGGCACGGTAATTTTTTCTGGATGGGAAAGTGGATATGGTTATCTTGTAAAAATTGATCATCACAATGGTTATGTGACTTATTACGGGCACGCTAGTAAACTTTTAGTAAAAACCGGCGATAAGGTTGAAAAAGGCCAAAAAATTGCGTTAGTAGGAGCGACTGGACATGCGACAGGTCCCCATGTGCATTTTGAAGTGAGGAAAAACGGGGTACCTCTTGACCCCATGCGCTTTTTAGGAAGATAGCCCTTTTTGGGCTCTTTTCTTTTTTAATAAACTTGCCCCCTTTGAATAGGAATGTTATAATACAAAATGAAGGAAGAGTTTTAAGCTGTATCACTCAAAAGAATGTACATAATTTTGGTTTTGGGGTGATACAGCATGGGAAAGAAGATTTTAGTTCTTATTACAATAATTATTTTTATTTTCTTGCTATTAGTCTATAACAAAGCCAATACTGCCTTTTATCCGTATGTCAGGGATTTGGGAAAGCTTAAATTGGTGGAAAGTGTAAAAGATTTCAAGACTGCAGAAAGCGATCACTTCATCTTAAAATACTCTCCGCAAGATGAAAAATATGTGCCTTTGGTACTTCATATAGCAGAAAAGCATTTTAAAGGTGTGACAGAAGATCTAGGATATGTTCCTCGAAAAAAAGTACTAATCATAATGTATAGCGATGCCGATAAAATGAATAGAGATTTTTCGCTAGCTAAAGGCTCCAATGCAATAGGCCTCTACCTTAATGGAGTCATAAGCATACAGTCCCCGTCTTTATGGATTGATGATTACAAGGTCCTTCCGAAAGTTTTTGAAAAAGAGGGGCCCATAGTCCATGAATTTGCCCATTTCATAGTAGATGAGGTGGCAAAGGGGAACTATCCTGTTTGGTTTACAGAGGGCGTTGCCCTTTTGGAGGAGTACAGAGAAAATGGAGTCTCATGGGGGGAGGGTATTGAAGGGAAGCCCTACTCTTTAGAGGATCTAAATTATAGATTCAATGAATTAGATGAGGTGCTGGCGTATAAGAGGTCGTTTGAAATCATGAAGGCTATTTCTTCTAAATATGGGATGGAGAGTATAAGGGAGATTCTCAGACTTTTAGGAGAGGGACTTTCTCTTGATGCCAGCTTTAGGAAGGTCACAGGAGATGACCTTAAAAGTTTTGTTGATGCTATAAGCTAAAGCAAGAAGAAGTTTCTTCTTGCTTTAGCTTCTATAAAATAAGGGGGCGTAGAAAATGAGCAATAAGATCTTGATTGTAGATGATGAGAAGCCGCTTGTAGATATAATAAAATACAATTTAGAGAAGGAAGGTTTCACTACCTTTGAAGCTTATGACGGAGAAGAAGCTGTAAAGGTAGCGAAAGATCAAAATCCCGACCTCATAATACTGGATGTTATGCTTCCTAAGATGGACGGCTTTACTGTATTAAGGACTTTACGTCAATCCATGACGGTTCCGATTTTGATGCTCACAGCAAAAGAAGAAGAGGTAGACAAGGTTTTGGGGCTTGAATTGGGAGCGGATGATTACATAACGAAACCTTTTTCAATGAGGGAATTGATAGCTCGAGTTAAGGCTAATTTAAGACGAATAAGTTTTAATGGAAGTGAACAAAACCACATTTTGAAGATAAAAAACCTAAAGATAGACATATTAAAGTATAAGGTAGAAAAAGACAATAAGGAGATAGAGTTAACTTCGAGAGAGTTTGAACTTCTGAGATTTTTGGTTTTAAATAAAGGGATGGTATTCTCACGAGAAGCCCTTTTGGAAAAAGTTTGGGGTTACGAGTATTTCGGAGATATTAGAACGGTGGATGTCACCATAAGGCGATTGAGAGAAAAAATAGAAGATGACCCAAGCAACCCAAAGTTCATTCATACAAAAAGAGGGGTTGGTTACTATTTTAGCGATGAAAAACCGCTTTAAGAGCATCCAGTGGAAGATAATATTATTATACAGTTTGCTCATTCTAGTTGCAATGGAAATTATATGGATTTATTTATATAAATCCCTGGAAAATTATCACTTAAACAATTTTGATAATTATTTAGAAGCTCAGGCAAAGGGCATCTCTTTTACATTAAAAGATAACATCGATATAAAGAGTCTAAGAAGTGTAATAAGCATGTACATGGGACCAAATTCCAACATAAAATATGTATACATATTAGATAACCGTGGTAACATATTGGCAAGTTCTACAGGTGATACAGGCAAGATGATGACTCCAGCTATAGCTAAAGCTCTTTCTGGTGAAATTGGGAGCGAAGTTACAAAAGACTATTATTCTAATAATACTCTCAAAAACTTTGCCATGCCCATTTATGACAGTAGAGGGGAAATAAGCGGGGTTGTTTATCTTAGTGGGTCTTTAAAAGGTATATACGATACTTTATGGGATGTAAACTTGATTTTAGCAAGTGCTACTCTCTTTGCACTCATAATAACTATGATACTTGGCTATGTACTTTCAAAGACTATAGCGGACCCCATAAAAGAAGTTACAAAATATGCTCAAAAAATGGCTGAAGGGGATTTTGATGTAAAAATAAATGTAAAATCCGATGATGAGATAGGAAAATTAGGGGAGATGTTTAATTTCCTCTCTTCTCGCTTGAAAGAGACTTTAAATGACATACAAGGGGAAAAGAACAAAATAGAAGCTATCATTAAATTCATGAAGGATGGGGTTGTGGCGGCTGACGCAAAGGGTAACATCATACATTATAATGAGGCTGCCGAAAAAATGTTAAGTAAAAAATTAAGCTTGGATATGCCTGTTAAAGAGATTTTTCCATTAAAAGAAACAGAAGGACCGGTTCCTATGATTTTGAATAACAGAGTATTAATGGTTAATGCTACCTCTGTTAAAATTAACAATCAGGTGGAAGGATATGTATACGTGATGCATGACATTACAGAGCAGCACAAACTGGACCAGATGAGAAAAGAATTTGTAGCTAATGTGTCTCACGAATTGAGGACTCCTCTTGCTACTATAAAGAGCTATGTAGAAACTCTTCTTTACAATGAAGTGGATGCCGAATATTCAAAGAAATTTTTACGAATAATAGAAACAGAGATAGATAGGATGACGCGGCTCGTGAGAGACCTTTTGCTTCTTTCAAAGATGGATTCCGAAGAGAACAGTCTGAAACTTCAGATGTGCGATTTTAACGAATTAGTAAAAAATGTAGTAAACAGTCTGTCTATTGAGGCTTACAAGAAGGGACATAATATAATTTTAAATTTAGGAGAAGACGTTAATAAATTGGAAATAGATAAAGATAAAATGGAGCAGGTCATAATGAATATAGTGAACAATGCAATAAAATATACCCCTGAAGGAGGAGTCATAGAAATCACCACTTTCTATGATGAAAAGGGGGTCATTTTTACTGTTAAAGACAATGGTATAGGCATTCCAAAAGAAGATTTACCTCGCATATTTGAAAGATTTTATAGGGTAGACAAAGCAAGGTCTAGAGAATTGGGGGGTACAGGGTTGGGGCTTTCCATTGTAAAGCAGATTGTAGAATTGCACAAAGGAAGTGTAAAGATAGATAGTGAACTTGGCAAGGGTACTACTGTTACAGTATATGTGCCTTATTCTAAAAATTCGTAATCGTAATTTAATATTGCTGTAACATTGCTGTAATAATATTGGTATATAATCTTAGATGTAGAGGAAAAGGAGGGATATCCTTGAAAAAAATAACCGCATTGGCTGTACTAGTTTTAATGTTACTGGTTGTATCTATTTCATCAGCCTATGCAGCAAACCTTATAATATTAAAAACAGATATTGACAATGTGAAGACAAATAATAAGTATTTTATACTCTCTGGCAATGGACAACCTGATACCACAGTAGAATTAATTTTAAATGATAATTTAAGTGATAAATGGATAATAGATGACTCAGAGGTATTTGCAAGGCTTGTTATTTTAAATCCCGGGGAAAATACACTTTTATTAAAGGCCTATAATAAAGATCAGGTCCAGATAATAAAGGGCAAAGTTATATTGACTAAAAAAGACGGTATATGGCAGATAACTATAACAGCTATTGAAGAATTGATAAAGTCATTATTAAAGTAAGAGGGCTTAATTTATGAGGGAGAAGATAAAGACTCTCGTGCTTTTATTTCTTGTTGGTGTTAGTGTTTACATGACTTACATCTTATGGATATCCTTTCCTCAGAAAGAGATTTCTTTTGAAAGTAAAAAGTCCACTAATCGAGAAGTGGACATTTTTCGTATAATAAGGCCGCAATATGCCTTTCTTATTGAAAATGGCAAATCATATCTTATAGCCCCAGAAGAGATATGGGGGAAGATATGGGAGTTATTGCATAAAGAGCGAGAGATAAAATTTGCCCTTGAAGATAAAAAAGATTCTTCTATATCTAATTCCTTTGAGGGAATCAAGCTTGTGATAGATGGAGGATGGGGAAAAGAGGTTTTAAAGCAGATCTTTGTGAAAGACAATCTTGCTAAAAGATTTGAAGCTAATGTAAGGATAAACCGGATTTTGGTAGACTTTAACAAAAGTCAAATAGTATTTGAAGATGTCTACAATGGAAAGACATATTCCTTTTTCTATGATGACCTGACTAATTTGAAATCTATTTCAGATCATTCCATTACAGTCTTTGATTCCGTTTACGATATGCCTTTTACTGCGCTATCCATGCCCAATATATACAATAAGGCGTTATTAAAAGACTTGGACCAGGCGCTTTTGGATAAAATTTTTGCCAATATATCTATAGTGAGGAAAATCACTGAAAATAATGGGATGACGGTCTATACAGATGGAATAAAGAGTTTAAAGGTTTTTGAAAATGGAATTATTGAATTTTACAGCACATCGCCAGAATCTTTTCCTGAGGGGAAAACGGACCTTGAAAAAGCTGTGTATTTTTTAGAGAGATTAGGTTTTGACTGGAGAAATTTCTATCTTACAGATGTAAAAGTTGAAAATGGTCAGTTTTATTTTTTCTTCAACTATTCTTATGAGTATCCTATATGGTTTGATAAAAGAGATTTTTCACCTATAGAAGTAACTGTCTCAAATGGAGGGGTAAAAGCAGCAAAAATTCTGTACTTTGAATTAGAAGAAAAAGGGAAAATAAATTTTCCCCGCGAAAAAATTAGAAATCTCGTCAGCCTAGAGACAAACTTTTCAAAAACCAAAGGTTCTTTAGTAGGAGTTAAAATTGGTTATGTGTACACAAATGGCCATTTTATTCCTTCAGCGAAGATGGAGTTTAAAAAAGGTAGCATTTTTGTGAATATGTTTAATGGAAAATTGATTAGCATTGGAGATTGAATATGAATTGGTCTAGAGCAAAGACTGTGATGATAGTTACTTTTCTCATTTTAAATCTTCTCCTTTACTTAGCGGTAGTGAAATCTCACGTTCCTCAAACTACCGTGTTTACTTCTGAAGATTTTACTGCCTTTAAGAAGGTTCTTGAGGAAAATGATATTTTTTTGTCTACTTCCCTTCCTGAAAAAACTCCTTTACTGCCGCTTGTGAAGGTAAAAAGAGAGATTTTTGATGATAATTTTGTGCTGGATTACTTTTTAAAAGACATGCCCTATGAAAAGAAAGGGCAAAATGGGGAAATAATATTTAAGTCCGGTAAAATTTCAATAAAAATAACGCCTTTTGAGTTTTTCTTTCAAGAAAAAGATGAGAAATTTTTAAAGATGTCACTTGAAGACAAAGAAAAATACATAAAAAATTTTTTGAATAAATATTCTTTAAGTGAAAAAGATGGGAAGCAAGTGAAAGTAGAGCAAAAAAACAGCGGGGTTTTGCTGGAATATAAGCAATTTTACGGGGATTACTTTATCGAAGACAGTTTCATTGAGGCAGAGATTTTTGACAATAACTTTACAGTGCGCAAAAAGTGGTTTGAATCTGTAATTCCAGAAAAAGACCGTAAAGAGATAGTGAGTGCTATTTTTGCCGTGTTAGAACTTGTCAAGATAAAGGCGGAAGGGATTTACCTTGACATAGAAGACGTAAAATTGGGGTATTACTTCAATTGGCCAAATGCAGTAAAAGGCGAAGCTGTTCCTGTGTGGAGGATAATTACTAATAAAGGTACTTATTACATAAACGCCTATACAGGCAATCTTGAAAAGGGGGAATAACCCCTTTTTATTTTGAAGATTTTTCTACAACCTTTTCCTTTACAAACACTTGTAAAATATTACGAATTGTATTAAAGTATATAGTGGTGGTAGTATCTGATTTTTAGATGATTTTCTGGATGAAAGGAAGATGTATATGGAAAAGTTTGTTATAAGAGGGGGGAAGCCTCTTTACGGTACTGTCCAGATAAGTGGAGCAAAGAATTCTGCTGTTGCGATCTTACCTGCGGCTTTACTGGCAGATAGTCCCAGTGTAATAGACAATCTGCCTGATATAAAAGATATTGAAACTTTAGGAGAAATGATAGAAAGATTGGGAGGGAAAGTAGAAAAAGGGAAACACGAGATAAAAATAGACCCTTCGGGGCTTAACTCCTTTCACCCGCCAAGGGAATTAGCGAGCAGAATGAGGGCTTCATATTATCTCATAGGTGCACTTTTAACCAAGTTTAATGAGGCTATAATTCCCATGCCGGGTGGATGCAATATAGGAGTAAGGCCTATTGACCAGCATATAAAAGGTTTTGAGGCTTTAGGTGCTGAAACTACTATAGAGCACGGCTTTATAAGGATTAAAGCGAAAAAACTAAGGGGAGCTCATATATATTTTGATGTGGTAAGCGTTGGAGCTACAATAAATTTGATGCTAGCCTCTGTAAAAGCTGAGGGAACAACTATTTTGGAAAACTGTGCGAAAGAGCCGCATGTAGTAGATGTAGCAAACTTCTTAAATGCGATGGGGGCAAATATAAAGGGAGCTGGTACAGATACTATAAAGATTACAGGTGTTGACAAACTTGAAGGTTGTCACTACACCATAATTCCTGACCAGATTGAGGCTGGTACCTATATGGTAGCAGCAGCGGCTACAGGTGGGGATGTATATGTAAAAGGTGTGATTCCCACTCATTTAGAAGCGATAATTGCAAAGTTGGTAGAGATGGGAGTAACTGTAGAAGAATATGATGACGTAATTAGAGTGAGAAGAGAAGGTCCTTTAAAAAGGGCAGATATTAAGACATTGCCATATCCTGGCTTTCCTACGGACATGCAGCAGCCTTTTGCAGTACTTTTGGCTTTAGCAGATGGGATAAGTGTAATAACAGAGAACATATACGAGAACAGGTTTAGGTATTTAGAGGAATTAAAAAAGATGGGAGCAAAGGTGAGAGTGGAAGGCAGAAGCGCTATTATAGAAGGAGTTGGGAAACTCACGGGAGCACCGGTTTATGCTACAGATTTAAGGGGAGGCGCTGCAATGGTGATAGCTGGTCTTGCAGCAGAGGGCATTACAGAGGTTTTAGATATTTACCATATAGATAGAGGGTATGAAGCAATGGAAGTAAAGCTTCAGGGGCTAGGTGCGGATATAAAAAGGGTAAAAGAATAAAATCTGTGTATAACAAGCTGCATAGCATCTAATCCTATTAATGGGGTGATGTTATGCAGCATAATTTTAATAGAATACTGGCTATAGCTATAATTTCATCTTTTATTACTTCATTGGTTTTTGTGTATGTTGCTCCTAATTTTTTATGGGGTAAAATAATACCCATACCGTATCCACCCGAGACCAGTCTAAAAAAAGAGATAATAATCCCTAAAAA
Source organism: Caldanaerobacter sp. (assembly GCF_049701115.1). NCBI lineage: Bacteria > Bacillati > Bacillota > Clostridia > Thermoanaerobacterales > Thermoanaerobacteraceae > Caldanaerobacter > Caldanaerobacter sp. The sequence goes on from NZ_JBNATX010000013.1 coordinate 43,707, forward strand.
AGAAACTCCTACTGTGGCTGAAGCTGTTGCAAAAAAGGCGATGCCTGCTGTTGTAGGCATTACTACTCTTGAGTTTGAAAGGAAATATTATTTTTTAGAAAGAGCTGTTGAAGGCGTGGGGTCAGGCTTTATAGTTCACCCCGATGGTTACATAATAACGAATAATCACGTGGTAAATGAAAATTCAAAAAACGTAAAGGTCTATTTGGGAAATGGGAGTGTATTGCCGGGGAAGGTACTGTGGACAGATGCTATTCTGGATTTGACTATTCTTAAAATAGATGCTAAAAATCTGCCAGTAATTGAACTTGGCAATTCTGATAATCTTTCTGTCGGGCAGACTGCCATTGCCATAGGTAACCCTTTAGGGCTTAGGTTTCAAAGGACAGTTACTATGGGAATAATAAGTGCTCTTAATAGAAGTCTGCCCATAACGGAGGGAAGCAGGCCTAAAATAATGGAAGACTTAATACAAACTGATGCTTCCATAAATCCTGGTAACAGCGGAGGGCCCCTCATGGATTCCCAGGGATATGCGATAGGAATAAATACAGCAAAGGTAACTACTGCAGAAGGATTAGGGTTTGCCATCCCAATAAATATTGTTAAGCCAATTCTCAAAAAAGTAGTAAAGACGGGTACTTTTAAGCCGCCTTATCTGGGGATAGTTGGGTATGACAGGGAAATTGCCAGTTACATAGCTGCTGACGTATATATTTATGAAGGGATATATGTAGCGGACATAGACCCTACAGGGCCAGCCTACAAAAGTGGGATAAGAAAAGGTTATATAATTTTGGAGGCAGATGGCAAACCAGTAAATACAATGACGGCTTTAAAATGTATAGTGTATGAAAAAAATCCTGGTGACAGGATAAAAGTTAAGTAGATAGTGTAAAATTTCAGTAGGTGATGAAGCAGGAAAATGGGGTATGGATGTAG
>NZ_JBNATX010000014.1:0-43213 GCF_049701115.1 Caldanaerobacter sp.
CCTTAGTTTAGTCGCTTTGCAACTCCGGAGCATTGACACAAAATGCCACTTAAATAAGAAGGACTTTGTTAACAAACTGAAGCGGGGTATCTCCCCGCTTTTTTAACGAATTTTTTTATTTTAGTATTTTTGTATAAATATTAGCAGGATTTTTAATGGTCTTGGGAGAATAATACTTAATAGTATGTAAACCTTACAAAATCATGGGGGGATTTTGATGTCAAGAGTTGTAAGAGCACCTCGAGGGACAGAGCTTCACTGCAAAAACTGGCAGATAGAGGCTCCTTACAGGATGATTATGAACAACCTAGATCCAGAAGTAGCTGAGGATCCTGCAAACTTAATAGTGTATGGGGGAGCAGGTAAAGCTGCAAGAAATTGGGAAGCTTTTGATAAAATAGTGGAAAGCCTTGAAAAACTTGAAGAGGACGAGACACTGCTTGTACAGTCAGGGAAACCCGTGGGAATTTTTAAGACCCATGAAATGGCTCCGAGAGTTTTGATCTCCAATGCTATGCTGGTGCCTGCATGGGCCAACTGGGAGACTTTTTGGGACCTTGAAGCAAGGGGGCTTACAATGTATGGCCAGATGACAGCAGGAAGCTGGATATATATAGGCTCCCAGGGCATTGTAGAAGGTACTTTTGAAACTTTTGCTGCTTTAGCAAAAAAACACTTTGACGGAACCTTAAAGGGCAAATTTGTTCTTTCGGCAGGTTTGGGAGGAATGAGCGGTGCTCAACCGCTGGCAATTACCATGCTAGATGGAGCCTGTCTAATAGTAGAGGTAGATAAAAACAGGATAAAGAAAAGGTTAGATACCAAGTATTTGGATGTAATGGTTGAGGACTTAGATGAAGCACTAAAGATGGTGCTTAAAGCAAAAGAAGAAGGGAAAGCCTTATCAGTTGGTTTAGTAGGTAATGCAGCTGATATTCATCCTGAACTCGTAAGAAGAGGTATAATACCGGATGTGGTTACAGACCAGACTTCGGCTCATGACCCATTAAATGGATATGTTCCAAATGGTATGACTTTAGATGAAGCTATAGCACTTAGAAAATCCAATCCTGAGGAATACGTAAAGAGAGCTAAAAAGGCGATGGCAGAACACGTTTTGGCTATGCTTGAGATGCAGAAAAGAGGAGCCATAGTTTTTGATTACGGTAATAACATAAGGAGAATGGCCTATGACGAAGGAGTGAAAGACGCCTTCAACATCCCAAGCTATGTTCCCGAGTATATAAGGGATCTGTTCTGCGAGGGTAAAGGGCCTTTCCGCTGGGTGGCCTTGTCCGGCGATCCTGAAGATATTTACAAGACAGACCAGAAGGTATTGGAACTTTTTCCTGATGACCCAATCCTCAATAGGTGGATTAGGCTGGCCAGAGAAAAAGTAAAATTCCAGGGACTTCCTGCGAGGATTTGCTGGCTAGGATACGGGCAGAGGGCAGAATTTGGCCTTGCTATAAACGAGATGGTAAGAAAAGGGGAGCTTAAAGCGCCAATTGTAATAGGAAGAGACCACCATGACACAGGTTCTGTGGCATCACCCTACAGAGAGACAGAGGCTATGAAGGATGGAAGCGATGCTATAGCAGACTGGCCAATACTAAATGCACTTTTAAACACTGCATCAGGAGCAACATGGGTTTCTGTACACCACGGAGGAGGAGTAGGAATAGGTTATTCCATCCACGCAGGAGTAGTTGTGTGTGCTGATGGGACAAAGGAGACAGATTTGAGAATTGAAAGGGTTCTGACAGGGGATCCAGGTCTTGGAATAGTAAGGCACGCCGATGCTGGATATGAAATAGCAATTAAGACTGCAAAAGAGAAAGGAATAAAAATGCCTATGCTTAAATGAATTTGAAAGGGTGTGGGAGAAGGATGAATCAGATAATTGAATGTGTGCCTAATGTGAGCGAAGGAAGAGATCAAGGAAAGATTTCTGAGCTTATAAAAGAAGTGGTTTCAACAGAAGGAGTAAAACTTTTGGACTATTCTTCAGATAAAGACCACAATAGGACAGTTATAACCTTTGTGGGGGATAAAGAGGGAGTAAAAGAAGCGGCTTTTAAACTCATAAAAAAGGCTTCGGAGATAATTGACATGAGATATCACAAAGGGGAACACCCCAGAATTGGAGCTGTGGACGTAGTTCCTTTTATTCCGGTAAAAAATGTTACAATGGAAGAATGCGTGCAGGTTGCAAGAGAATTGGGAGAAAGAGTGGGAAATGAGCTTAATATACCTGTCTATCTCTACGAAGAAGCGGCTACAACTCCTGAGAGAAAAAATTTAGAGAATATAAGGCGAGGGGAATATGAAGGCTTTTTTGAAAAGATAAAACAGCCAGAGTGGAAGCCCGATTTTGGGCCTTCCGAGATGAATCCTAAAAGCGGTGCAACAGTAATTGGAGCAAGAAACTTTTTAATTGCTTTTAATGTAAACCTTGGCACAAATGACATTGAAATAGCCAATAAGATCGCCAAAGCCATTAGATTTTCAAGCGGTGGTTATAGATATGTAAAGGCTATGGGAGTTGAGTTAAAAGAAAGAGGAATTGTGCAAGTTTCAATGAACCTTACGGACTTTAACAAAACACCAATCTACAGAGTTTTTGAGACAATTAAGGCGGAAGCTTCAAGGTATGGTGTAAACGTAGTGGGAAGTGAAATAATAGGGCTTGTACCGTCAAAAGCCTTGCTAGATGTTGCTGATTATTATTTACGATTAGAAAATTTTTCCATGGATATAATCCTGGAGAATAGGATTTACGAATGAGGTGTTAATATGAGCGCAGATTTATTGATATACAATATAGGTAAAATTTTTACACCGGCTGGAACGAAACCTCTTTGTGGAAGAGATATGGGGAAGATAGAAGTGATAGAGAATGCTTACATAGCAGTAAAGGATGGGAAAATTTTGGCGGCAGGTGAATCTCCTGCCGCAATTTCTGCAAAGAGGGAAATTGATGCAAAAGGCATGATTGCACTTCCAGGGTTTGTAGATCCCCATACCCATGTGATGCATTATGGTTCCCGGGAAAATGAAATGGCTTTAAAGCTTAAAGGTTATTCTTATATTGATATTTTAAAACAGGGCGGAGGTATTCATTCTACAGTAAGAGCGACTAGAGAGGCATCTGATGAGGCGTTGCTTCAAAAGGCTTTAAAAAGCCTTGAAATCATGCTTTCTCATGGAGTGACTACTGTAGAGGTAAAAAGTGGATATGGCCTTAATACAGACCAGGAGATACGGCTTTTAAGACTTATAAATCAATTAAAAGAACTTTCTGTTGTGGATATTGTGTCTACTTTTCTAGGAGCCCATGCTATTCCACAGGAGTTTGAAGAGAACCCTTGGGAGTATGTGGAGAAAGTAATAAATGAGATGCTTCCTAAGGTAAAAGAGGAAGACCTTGCAGAGTTTTGCGATGTATTCTGTGAGGAAGGGGCTTTTGATTATGAGCAGTCAAAGAAAATATTAGAAGAAGCTAAAAAACTAGGGTTTAAACTAAAAATTCATGCAGATGAACTTACACACAGTAAAGGTGGAGAGCTGGCTGGAATATTAGGCGCTGTAAGTGCTGACCATTTAGAAGAAGTCTCTGACGAAGGAATAGAGCTAATGAAAAAAGCAGGTACCGTGGCAGTCCTTTTGCCGGGAGTTTCTTTCTTTTTGAATAGACCTTATGCTGATGCGAGGCGATTAATTGAGAGGGGATTGCCTGTTGCATTAGGTACGGATTACAATCCAGGTACAAGCCCAACCGAGAATTTACAGCTTATAATGTCATTTGCCTATATTAAAATGAAAATGAAAGCAGAAGAAATCCTAACAGCTGTTACATTAAATGCTGCTTGTGCGATTGATAGAGGGGGTGAAATAGGGACTATAGAGGAAGGTAAAAGAGCTGATATCGTCCTGATAGATGCTCCAAATCTGGATTATATATTCTATCACTTTGGAATTAATCATGTAAATACAGTTATAAAATCAAAGGGGAATGATGTGGTTGTTATTGGAATAAAATAGTTTTTATGTTACAATGAAAATGGGTGAAGAAGAATGTTTGTTGTATCTCAGAAGTTATCAGAAATATGTGTAAAATATAAAATAGGCTTGGTGTACCTGTTTGGTTCACAAAAAGAAAATGCATTAAAATTGCTGCAAGGTGAAAAGGTAGTTATAGAAGACACTTTGCCAGACATTAAAAAATTCATTCCATATTCCGGCTAAAAGCTTTGAAAGGTATATGCGTATATTACTACTCTGAAGAGTTTAGAGATAGTTATGAAATGCAGATTTTAAGAAGAGCAGCAGATTTCAAATATATGTGCGATGAATATATTGAAGAGGTGCTGGAAGAAGATTGAAAAATGTGATGAGGAGTGTATATAGAAGAATTTGTTTCAGAGATAAAAGATAAGGTGTTGAGGGAATAGTAAAAGAAAAGGTGCCATTTGTATGCAAAGATTTTGCAAATGGCACCTTATTGGTTAAATTTAGCCTTACTATTTTAAATAATGTTTTCTCATATCTTCGTTTTCGGGCAATGATAGAATTTCTTCTAAAACTTTTTCTACCTGCTCATCATTTTGAGTTCTTGGGTCTCTGTAAAGAAGTTCTTTTATTATGTTTATGTCCCCTGTTAAAAATGCTTCTACTGCCATTTCCATTCTCATAATTCTTGGTCTTAGATAATATTTTATTACTTTTTCTGGAAGTTTAGGTTCTATTTTTTCAGGATGTATTCCTTCATTATCAACTATAGCAGGTACTTCCACGACAACATTATCTTCTATTTCTGGGATTATACCTTTATTGGGTATGTTTACTACAAATCTTTCTTTTTTGCCACTAACAATAGATTCTATAAATGGGATATGTTGTTCTTCGCTTTTCTGCTCAGGGTCCAGTATCTTTTCCATTTCCTGTAACAATTCATTGCCTTGCATTTCTTGGCTGAAAATGCCTTTTACATCACTAAATTTAGCTTTTGGATTATTTATGAAAAATTGGGCGATTTTTTTGGTAATATCAGTAATTTGACCCAAGGTTTCTTGGTACCATTTCCATCCTATTTCTGAATCTGCGCCACCCCAGGGTTCTCCATACCATTTTTTCTTTGTTTCAAGATTCTTATGGTATCGCCAGGAAGAGTTCCTTACAGTATCACCAACGGGTAAAACTCCATAAAATTTATACATATCAATGGCTGCCGGTGAGAGCTGGTCATTAAATGGATGAAGTGGTTTCCAGTCGTGAGATTTTTCTTTTATCCAATTATCGAGTTTTTCATAGGAATTTTTTTCTTCATATAAGAATCTATTTAACCATATTCCATGATTTACGCCTGCTACTTGCCAATCCACCTTATCGTGTTCAAGTTTTAATGTATCAAATACTTCTTTTAATGCAAGGTGTCCATGGCAGAATCCCACTGCCTTTATAGAAGTAGTTCGGGTGACAAGGGTTGTCCCTTCAAACACGGGATTGGCAGCTTGCAAGTACCATGCCCTTGGAGACAATTGTTCTATTTTCCTAGCAATTTCGACAAAATATTTTAGTTGATTATAATTTGAAAAAGTGTAGTAGTCTGAAACCATGTTAAATTCCTGTGCATCTATTCCTCTGTAATAACCATATTTTTCGCTAATCTGTCTGACTTTTTCTAGATAACTGTGGCCTCCTACCATTGCTGTGTTTATTACGAAGTCTGCCTCTTTTATAGCGTCTTCTAAGTTTTTTGTTTTTTCAAATTTGAGATCTCCCCCGACTTCTTCAACATATTTTGTTGCAAGAGTGTATACAGCTTCTAATCTCTCTTCATCAATGTCCATAAGGACTACTGAACTTCCATATAGAGAAGGTGTTTTACACAAATCACTTACCAAACGCAAGGAAAATATGGCGCTTCCTGCACCTATAATACCTATTTTTACAGCTGGCATTAAAAACACTCCCCTCACAAAATTTTTTATCCTTTTATTGCTCCAGCAGTTAAACCAGAGATTATCCTTTTTTGGAAAATAAGTACCATTATAATTAGAGGAACAGTTACTACAACTGAAGCTGCTGCTATATCTCCCCAAGGCAGGTCATGTTCTCCGGGAAACATTGCTATCCCAACAGGTACAGTTCTCATGGAATCCTTAGTATTAAAAACAAGTGCAAAAAGGAATTCATTCCACGCGGCTATAAATGTGAGTATAGCTGTGGTAAATAGTCCAGGAACAGCAAGGGGCATGATTATTTTTAAAAATGCTTGCATGGGAGTTGCTCCATCTACTTTTGCTGCTTCTTCAAGTTCGGAAGGAATTTCCTTAAAAAATGCTGTTAAAATCCAGAGTGAGAGTGGGATTGCAAATGTCGTGTAAGTGAGTATCAAACCTAAATAACTGTTTAAAAGATTTACACTTCTAAGGAAAAGAAATAAAGGGCTTACTATTGCTATTCCTGGAAACATAGAAACAGACAATACTAGTGAAAGTATAATAGCTTTCCCTTTAAATTTAAGCCTTGCTAGAGCATAAGCTGCGAATGAAGAAACAATTAAACTAAATATAGTTGTAGAGGAAGCTACAATAAAACTATTTTTTAGATACGTTAAAAAGGGACGTTTTGTAAAAACATTTATATAGTATCCAGTGTATATTTTACTAGGAATCCAGGTGGGTGGAATAGAAAACAACTCTTTAGGTGGTTTAAAAGAAGTAATAAATTGCCACACAAAAGGGAAGATGATATAAGTTAAAAACAAGATTAAAAACAGATAAAATAATATTTGATTTATAATTGTATGTTTTAGCTTCATTTTTCCACCTCATTATTCAAAAATGCTTTTGTCTAAAAGTCGTATATAAAACATTGCAAAAATAAATACGAAAATGAATATTATCACTGCAATTGCTGAACCCATACCGAAATCTAAATTTCTGAAAAGTGTTTTATAAGCATATATAGAGAGGACTTCTGTAGAATTACCAGGACCGCCACCTGTTAACACAAAAATTAGATCAAAAACCCTGAAAGCATCTAGTGTTCTGAAAATCAAAGCAACTAAAATAGTAGATTTTAAAAGAGGCAATGTTATAGTAAAGAATTGTCTTATACTCCCTGCACCGTCTACTGTAGCTGCTTCATACAATTCATTAGGGATATTTTGAAGCCCTGCTAAGAGCAATAAACCCATAAATGGAGCTGTTTTCCATACATCAGCAAATATAGCGGCTCCCAAGGCTAGAGATGGAGTTCCCAGCCATGCCTTATAATGGTCTATTAACCCCATTTTCATTAATATATCATTTAATATGCCAAACTGATCATTATAGATGAATTTCCACATGAGAGCAGAGACTACAGTTGGAATTGCCCATGGAATTAACACGGCAGCTCTTACTAATCCTGTTCCTCTGAAACTTTTATTCATTAAAAGAGCCATAATCATCCCCAATATTAATTCGAGTGAAACAGACACTATAGTAAACACAATGGTATTAAAAGTAGCAGACCAAAATCTTGAGTCATGAAATAGAGAAATATAATTTTGAAGTCCGACGAAATGCATTAATCCAATGAGTTGCAGTTGCATGTTGTATAAACTTAGTTTAAAGGTATTTAATACGGGATATAACGCTACCAAGACTATACATGTCAATGCGGGCGATACTAAAAAGTATCCCAGTAGTTGTTCGTTTAAATAAATTTTTCGGGGATGATGTAGTGGCAAATTTTTTTCTTTATACAATACTCTCACCTCTTTTTAGAATGAGTGGCAGCAAAAGCTGCCACTAGAAGATTTGTATGAAGAAGTACTATTTTCCGCTTTTTGCAAGTATTTCACTCAGGTCTTTTGCTACATTTTTAATAGCCTGTTCTGCAGTTATTTCTCCAGTTAAAGCCTTATGGAAATTGATTTGCATTGAATCAGACATTTGAGGATAGAATGGAGAAACTGGTCTCGGTTTTGCTGTTATAAATACGTCGTAAAAATCTGCCCAATAAGGATTTTTGGCGAGTACTTCTTTATCTTGATATAAAGATTTCAATGTTGGTAAATTACCACCTTCTAAAGCTGTGATTTTCTGACCTTCTTCACTTGTAACAAACTCTATGAATTTCCATGCTTCTTCTGGGTGTTTTGAATATTTATTTATGCCTAAGTTCCATCCACCTAATACAGGACTACCTTCTTTTCCATCTTTTCCTCTAGGAATAGGAGCTATTCCTACTTTACCTTTCACAGGTGAATCGTCTGAATTAAGTAAAGACCATGCATATGGCCAATTTCTCATGAAGATAGCTTCACCTTGCTGGAAAACATTTCTTGCATCCTCTTCTTGATATGTTGTTACTCCAGGAGGAGCAATTTTAACTAGATCAATCAAATATTGAAGTCCTGCTATTGCTTGTGGAGTGTCAATTGTGACTTTGTTGCCTTCGATAACGCTTCCTCCATTGCTATATATGAGCTCTAGTGCATCGCATACCAAGCCTTCATATTGATTTCCCTGGAACACTATTCCGTATTTTGTACCTTCTTTCCCGACATTTTCTTTTGCCATTTGAATTAGTTCGTCCCAAGTCTGAGGTGGAGTAGAGATTATATCTTTTCTGTAATAAAGTACACCAGCATCTGTAAATCTTGGTACAGCCCACACATGCCCGTTATATGTAACTGCTTCAACAGGGCCAGGGAGCATTTTAGATCTCATTTCTTTTGTAAATTTATCATCCAGAGGTAGCAACCAATTTGCAGCTGCAAATTCGGGGGTCCATATAACATCCATTGCTAAAACATCGATACTAGAATCACCTGCTGATAAAGCTGTTACATAAGTATTATGTTGTTCGTCAGTAGAATTAGGCAATTCTTGCACCTTGACTTTGATATTAGGATATTTTTTTTCAAAAGCTTCCACTAGTTTTTTTGTAGCAGGAGTAGAATCTTTACCTGTGGAATAGGTGATTGTAACTACTTCATTCTTGGATGGGGTTTGACTAGTTGAAGAGGTATTGTTAGAACTACAACTGGTTATTAAACTGACGGTTAGTAAAAGTGTGATAAATAAAACTAACAGTTTTTTACTACTCATTTCCCATTCCTCCTTTTAAAGATTTCGGTTATAATTAATTATAAGTGAAATCGGTTGCAAAAATAATGGATTTTTTTATGATTTTGTGTAGTTTTTTATAAAGTTTTAATTGGTAAGAAGGTAAGTTCATGTAGATGTTGAAATAAATTAATTGAGGTGAAGTTGAGTGCTGTACAAAAAATTGATATTTTCATATATTTTGATTATCATAATTCCATTGATAGCTGTAGGCATTGTAATCAGTACTGTAACCTTTAAGTATCTGAATGAAGAGATGAAACAAACAGCTTTTCAAACTTTAAATCAAGCAAACAAAAATTTATCTAAAATGTTTGACAATATGAAAAATGCACTTCTTTATATTTCTATGAATAGGGAGCTCCAGCATAACTTATCTCTTGAGGAAAGCGTTTCTACTTTCCAGATAAATAGAGAAGTGACATCTGTTCGCAATGGAATTTTGTACCCAGGTATATTTAATGATAATTATTCTTCAGTTGAAATTTTTGCTTTAAATAAGGAATATTATCCTTTACGGCTTGAAAGAAACAATGTGATGTCTGCGAAAATAGTCGTGAATCAAGATTGGTTTAAAAAAACAGTAGAACTAAATGGCAAATTGTATTGGTATGTAAATAGAATCTATGGCGAAAATCTAATTTCTGTATCGCGGTTAGTATATGATGTAAAAAATTTCAAAAAACCTATTGCGGTCGTTTCAGTTGATGTAGAAGTTTCTAAAATAGATACCGTTTTAAGCGACATTAAGTTAGGTAAAAATAATAAGATTTATTTAATTGATGATAAAGGGGAACTGGTATATTCTCAAGAAGAGGATGAGAATTTTAGAATCAGCCCTTTAAAAGATGTCTATAAGAATAACTCTGGTTTTCGTTTTATTAAGTTAAATGGAAAGCAAGTGATGTTAGTCTATAATACGATTTCTCCAAGTGGATGGAAACTAGTTGGGGTTTTCTCACTTGAGGAGTTGAACGAAAAAGCAAACAGGTTAAAAAACTTTATTCAATTAGTAGCGTTTATAAGTCTTTTTAGTGCTATTTTACTTTCTTTATATTTCTCATATACTATTTCACAACCTATAATAAGGCTTTCAAATAGGATGAAGGAAATTGAAAAAGGGAATCTCGATATGGAAATAGATGAGAAATGGAATGGAGAAATAGGTGTCTTGTATGCTAGCTTTAATTACATGATAAGAAGAATAAAAGAACTCATACAGGAAGTGTATCTATCTAAGCTGAGGGAAAAAGAAGCGGAGTTGAAGGCTTTGCAAGCCCAAATAAATCCGCATTTTTTGTATAATACTTTGGATTCTATAAATTGGTTAGCGGTGATAAATGGGATTCCTGAGATAAGCAAGATTACAAATGCTTTGGCTTCCATTTTGAGATACAGCATTGATAAAGGCAATAGTGTTACTACGATTGAAAATGAATTAAAATATGTAAAAGATTATATAACAATCCAAAAAATGAGATTTAAAGACCGGTTTGAAGTTTATTTTGATATAGAGGAGGAAATTTTGAGTTATAAGATAATAAAATTAATTCTTCAACCAATAGTAGAAAATGCAATAGTGCATGGTTTGGAAGATTATGAGGGCAAAGGAGAAATTTTGATTAAGGGATATTTTGAAGATGGGACAGTCGTATTTGAAATTGCCAATAATGGTAAACCTATAGATTTAGATTTTGTAAATAAGTTACTTTCTTCACCAACGAATGATGAAAAAAGTTATGGAATTCAAAATGTAAACGAAAGAATTAAACTGTATTATGGAAGTGAATATGGGCTTTTTTATGAAGTTAAAGAGGGAGTTACAATTGCAAGGATTAAAATCCCTGCTGTGAAGTAAAGGGGGAGTTTTATGAAGATTCTGATAGTTGACGATGAGCCTATGGTAAGAGAAGGTTTAAAAATTGGAATAGATTGGAGTGAAATGGGATTTGAGGAAGTGGAATGTGCTTCTGATGGGAGAAGTGCTCTTCAGGTTTTTAGCGAATTTAAACCGGATATATTACTCACAGATATACGAATGCCTTTTATGAATGGATTAGAGTTGACACAAGAAGTGAAGAAGCTTGATCCAATAATTGTTGTTATATTGCTAAGTGCCTATGATGATTTTAAGTATGCTCAGGAAGCGATAAGACTTGGTGCTTTTGATTACATTCTTAAGCCTGTTGACGTTAATACATTAAAAGAAATAGTGATGAGGGGTATTGAGAAAAGGATAGAATTGTTAGATGCCTGTAGTAAAGAAATTCCCCAGTTAAAAAAAGAAGATTTAAAGTTTTTTAAGGCCGAATATTATAAATACCCATTAAAATTGGAAGAAGAGTTATCTAAGGCTATAAAGCGAGGAGAAACTAAAGCTGCGATTGATATTTTTAATAAAATATGGGAAGAGTTTGAAAATAAGCGTTACACTGAAGACTTTATTAAAAGGTGGGGTATAGAGCTAGTTGCTGTAATTACACGCTCGATTATAGAAATAGGGGAAAGTGCAGATGTTTTGTTTAAAGAGACAGATCCTTGGAAGGAAATTTGCAAATTACCTACATTGGAAGAGATATATAGATGGATGAAAAATTTAATTGAAGTTGTATGCGAATATGTAAATCTAACCCGTAGTTATAAAAATAGAAAAATCATAGAAAAAGCTCTCGAATTGATACATGAAAATTATAAAAATCCCGATTTATCGTTAAGCAGTGTGGCAAACCATTTATATATAACTCCTACATATTTGAGCATGCTATTTAAGAGTGAAGTAGGAATTAACTTTTCAGATTACTTAACAAATTTCAGGGTAGAAAAAGCGAAGGAACTTTTGAAAGATCCAAGAAAAAAGATATTTGAAGTGGCAGAAGAAGTAGGCTATTTTGATCAACATTATTTTAGCAAGGTTTTTAAGAGCATTACAGGTTTTACCCCCAAAGAATATAGGGAAAAAATTCTGTAAGTTGACTACGTCAAACCAACATGAAATTTTAATTTATAAAGAACTAAATGGAAAATCCGCTGTTTTCATTACAAAATATGCATTTATTGATATAATAATTGTGTGAAAACATTTGAGAAGGGAGATGGTGTCATGCTAATCAATGATTCTTTAAAAGAGTATGTTGAAAAGGTTGCTTCGGCTTCACCTACGCCAGGGGGTGGGAGTGTTTCGGCAACGGCTGCAAGTCTTGGGATTGCATTGTCAAAAATGGTTTACGATTTGACTATTGGAAGAAAGTTTTATGAGGAGTATTCGGAGGACATAAAAGAAGAGATTCAAGAAGGACTTAATATCTGCAACAAGCTTTTAGATGAATATATGAGGCTTATCGATGAGGATACAGCTGCTTATGATGAAGTTATGAAAGCTTTAAAAATGCCAAAAAATACGGAGGAAGAAAAGAAGATAAGAAGTGAGGCATTGCAAAAGGCATACATAAATGCAATGAATGTTCCTTTAAAACTTGCAAGACTTTGTGGAGAAGGATTTACCCCTACTGCTTTAATTGCTGAGTATGGCAATCCCAATGCTGTATCAGATGCAGCTGTTGGTGCAATACTATTATATGCAGCTATGGAAGGAGCAGTTTTGAATGTAAAGGTCAATCTACCTTATATCAAGGATAAGAAACTTGCAGAAGAAGCCGAAAGAGAGTGCAATGAATTGCTAGATAAATACAGAAGTATAAGAGACGAGATTGTAAATAATGTATTAAATAAAATCTCTGGTGAATACTAAAAAATAATTGTGGAAGATATCTAAAGAGAGGAGGCGATTTTTAGAGAAAATATATAAGTTGTAAAGGAAAACAGAAGTATTTGAAAGTTGTTTATAAGTCTGTAAGAAGTTATAATGATGTTAGATGTCAGACAAGCTTACATGTTTACTGAGTACAAACTCAGTAAACGGTAACAAAATTTTTCTTAGGAGGTTAGATGATGAGAAGGTGGCGTGTTGTTTTAGCATCTTTGCTAGTTTTAGTGCTGGCTCTTTCAGTAGTTTTGTCAGGTTGTTCTTCAAAAACTAAACAAGAGAGCACACAGCCACAGCAGACGACTGAGGCAAATAAGAACAAGAACTTTAAAGTAGGATTGGTTACAGACGTTGGAGGCATTAATGACCGCAGCTTTAACCAGATGGCTTATGAAGGACTTCAAAGAGCTGCGAAAGAATTGGGCGTTACAGTAAATGTAATTCAGTCAAAACAAATGACAGACTACGTGCCAAACTTGACAAATTTCGCACAGCAAGGATATGACTTAGTTATTGCAGTTGGTTTTATGATGCACGATGCTACAGAAGAGGTATCACAGAAATTCCCCAATACGAAGTTTTTGATCATAGATTCTGAGATTACTGACAGACCAAACGTTGCTTCTGCTATGTTCAAAGAACAGGAAGTTGGTTATTTAGCAGGTGCATTGGCAGGACTGGTTGAAAAAGAAAAAGTTGGAAAAGTTAAAGGAACAAACATAATAGGTGCAGTTGGCGGAATGCAAATACCTCCTGTTGACCGTTTTATTGCAGGTTATCAACAGGGTGCAAAGGCAGTAAATCCTGATATAAAGATTCTCATCAATTATACTAACAACTTTAATGACCCAGCTGCAGGAAAGCAAATGGCTTTAACACAGATAAGCCAAGGTGCGGAAATCATATTCCAGGTTGCTGGAGGAACTGGTGAAGGAGTAATTAAGGCAGCTCAAGAGAAAAACCTGTATGCAATCGGTGTTGACGCAGATCAAAGCTACTTAGCTCCTGACAATGTTTTAACTTCTGCAGTTAAAAGAGTGGATGTTGCCGTTTATGATGTAATAAAAGATGCGTTAAATGGTAACTTTAAGAGTGGAATAATGTATTTCGGTTTGAAAAATGATGGTGTAGGATTGGGTAAGATTAATAAAGATGTGCCGCAGTCTATAATAGACCAGGTCAATCAATTAGCAAAAGACATTATAGATGGCAAGATTCAAGTATCTGATAAAATATCCAAGTAATCCATCGGAAATACAAAAATCGGGGGCTCAGGCTTTGAGCCCCCTTTTGGAGGTAGAGGTAGATGAGCGCTATACTTGAAGTAAGAAATATAACAAAGAGATTTCCTAAGGTTGTAGCTAATGATAATGTAAATTTGACTGTTGAAAGAGGAGAAATACATGCAATACTTGGTGAAAACGGTGCAGGAAAATCAACTCTTATGAACATTATATACGGACTTTACAAACCAGATTCCGGGCAACTTATCTTTGATGGGGAAGAACTTAATTTAAGCGGGCCTCATGAAGCGATCGAAAAAGGAATAGGAATGGTACACCAGCACTTTATGCTCATTCCGGTTTTCACTGTTGCAGAAAATATAGTGCTTGGAGCAGAGCCTAAAGGGATAACTTATGATAGAAAAAAGGCTAATGAGCTTATAAGAGAAATATCGCAAAAGTATCATTTAGAAATAGATCCTGATGCAAAAGTAAAAGACCTTTCTGTTGGGTTGCAACAGAGGGTAGAAATTTTAAAAGCCTTTTATAGAAAAGCAAAGCTTCTTATACTGGACGAGCCGACGGCAATGCTTACTCCTCAGGAGACGCAGAAATTGTTTGAAATAATGAGGGAACTTAAAAACCGAGGTATGTCCATTATATTTATAAGCCATAAGCTGGAAGAAGTGTTAGAGATATCCGATAGAGTTACGGTTATGAGAAGAGGGAAAACAGTTGGAACTTTAAAGACAAAGGAAACAAATGAACAAGAATTGGCTAATTTGATGGTGGGTAGAGAAGTTGTGCTCAGAATCGAAAAAAGTGAATATAAACCTGGAGATGTGGTTTTAAAGGTGGATAATTTGACTGTGATAGACCAGCAAAATGTTACAAGAGTTAATAATGTAAGCTTTGAAATTAGAGAAGGAGAAATATTTGGTTTGGCTGGGATAGACGGAAATGGCCAGCTGGAATTGGTAGAGGCTATAATGGGACTAAGGCCTAAAAAAGAAGGAAAAATATTTTTCTATGGGAAAGATGTAACGAATTTTTCTACAAGAGATTTATATAAAGAAGGGATTTCCTATATACCTCAAGATAGGCAAGCAGAAGGATTAGTTTTAGATTTTACAATTGCAGAAAACCTGATTCTGAGGGAATACAGATATGCACCCTATTCTAGGAAAGGAGTAATCCAGTATAAACAGGTATACGAGAATGCAGCAAAGAAAGTAAAAGAATTTGACGTAAGACCTCCTGAGTACATGCTAAAGGCCCGGAATTTATCAGGAGGTAATCAGCAAAAGGTGATTTTGGCGAGAGAAGTGGGTTATAATCCTAAGCTTTTAATTGCTGTTCAACCAACAAGAGGGATGGACGTAGGAGCAATAGAGTATATCCACAAGAGGATATTGGAATTAAGAGATAAAGGTGCGGCTATATTTTTGGTTTCTTTAGAACTAGAAGAAATAATGTCATTATCAGATAAAATTGGCGTAATATACAAAGGACAGCTTATGGATATTTTAGATGGCAAGACAGCAACAAGAGAGCAAATTGGGTTACTCATGGCAGGTTCTCGTTTTGATAAGACGACATTGGAGGCGAGATAATGAAAAATCTGTGGAAAGAACTTTATATACCAGTTGTGGCTGTATTAGTAGCAATTATTATTGGTTCCATAATAATGCTAGCTACAGGATTTGACCCTGTAAAAGCATATGTGTCTCTTTTCATAGGTGCTTTTGGGAATTTAAATAATACTGCTAATACTTTAGCAAATGCAGTACCTTTAATATTGACTGGATTAGGTGTAGCAATTTCCTTCAAGGCTGGTCTTTTCAATATAGGAGCGGAAGGTCAATACTGGATAGGCGCCATTGTGGGGGTTTGGATTGGATATAGTTTTTCTCTTCCGTGGTATTTACACATTCCTCTAGCTCTTATAGCTGCCATGATAGCGGGAGGACTTTGGGCGGGAGTTGTACCTGGTCTTGCAAAGGCATATACAGGGGCCAATGAGGTTATAACCACGATGATGATGAGCTATATTGCCATATATTTTAGCCATTTTTTACTAGAATTTGGTCCCATGATGGAAAAGGGCGGTACAATTCCTCAGTCTCCTTTGATAAAGGATAGTGCAGTTATACCGTTTTTGGTAAAAAATACCCAGCTTTCTTATGGAATTTTTATAGCTTTAGCTGCAGCGATATTTGTTTACTGGTTTATGTTTAAGACTATCTGGGGATTTGAAATGAGAGCAGTTGGTTATAATCAGAGGGCAGCAAAATATGCCGGAATGAATGTTCCTCTTAATATGGTATTTGCGTTGGGATTGAGTGGTGCTTTTGCAGGCCTTGCGGGAGCTGTTCAGATGTTGGGAGTTCAGCACAGGCTTTATGACAGTTTTACTTCTGGATATGGTTATACTGCGATAGTTGTGGCTTTGCTAGCAAACAACCATCCTATAGGTGTTATATTTGCTGCTATACTTTTCGCTGCTTTAGGGACAGGGTCACAGTATATGCAGCTTAATGCGCAAGTTCCTGGACAGATGGCAGATGTTATCACGGGATTAATTGTGTTTTTCGTTGCAGCTCACAGAATAGCAGAAGTGATAAAAGACATGCTGTCTAGGAGGCAGAAAAAGGAGGTAAAAGCATGAAGGAGATATTTTTAAACCCACAGCTTTGGGCAGCTACCATTGCTATGGCAACACCACTGGCTTTGCCAGCCCTTGGCGGTACTTTCTCTGAGAGGTCAGGTGTTGTAAACATAGCTATGGAAGGAATAATGTTGATTGCGGCTTTTTTTGCCGTAATGTTTTCTGCAATGACGGGTAATGCTTGGATAGGACTATTGGGTGCTATAATAGTAGGGATAATAGTTGCAATTATATTTGCTTGGGCAGCTGTTAGTTTGACGGCAAACCAGATAATCCTGGGTATGGCTATAAATATATTTGCTTCTGGTTTTACTGCATATCTTCTAAATACTATATACGGTTTTACCGGTACACCTGTTGATACTCCAATGCTTCCAACCGTAGAGATACCTTTTGTGAAAGATATCCCTTTTATAGGACACGTTTTAAGTGGTCATAGTGTTATAGTATATATTATGATAGTGCTTTTATTCCTTGCAGATTATTTCCTCTTTCATACTAATTTGGGTTTGAGATTGAGAGCTGTCGGTGAAAATCCAGAGGCTGCAGAGACAGCTGGAATAGATGTGATTAAATTGAGATATTTAGGTGTTGCTATGAGCGGCTTTCTCTCTGCACTGGGGGGTGCATATCTTTCTATAGGAGCGCTTAATAGTTTTAACCCAGACATGACAAGCGGAAGAGGTTATATAGCTTTGGCAGCTATGATATTTGGGAAATGGACGCCATTTGGTTCATTTGGTGCAGCTCTTCTTTTTGGATTTGCTACTGCTCTTAGCATGCAACTGCAGAACACAGCTTTTTCTAAGAACTTGATAATGATGTTACCTTATGCTTTGACAATCCTTGCATTAGTAGGGATTGGAGGCAAGAGTGTACCACCTGCTGCCGATGGTGTGCCTTACACACCTAAAAAGTAGGTATAAAGGAGCGTTTAACGATGTTATTGCCTGAAAAGAAGCCGCTTTACGAACTTGCTTTGAAGAAGATGGAAGAACTTATAAGGACGGGACAATGGAAGGAAGGTAGCAAGCTTCCTTCTGAGTCCCAACTTGCAAAACAGTTTGGGATAAGCAGAGCTACCTTAAGAGAGGCCATGAGAATTTTGGAAGAGGAAGGGCTAATTGTAAAACAGCAAGGTGTAGGCACTTTTGTGAGAAGAAAACCCCTTATAAAAAGCGGTTTGGAAGAACTCTTTAGTGTTACAACTTTGATTGAAAGGCAGGGAATGGTACCAGGAACAAAAGATTTTACGGTGTATAAACTTCCTGCAACCGAGAATGAAGCAAAACATTTGAGAATAAAGCCTGGAGATGTGATATACAAGGTGGAAAGAATCAGAACAGCCGATAATGTCCCTGTTGTCTACTGCATCGATAGATTGCCGGAAAGCATTGTGGGAGAGTCGTTTACAGGATTTGAACAGTCAATCTTTGCTTACCTTGAGGCAGAGCATTCTATAAGGATTACTTATGCCATTTCTAATATCAGGGTTATAAAACATGACCCTGTAGTAGAGAAAAAGCTTATGATGGACAAAAATGATTCTATCCTCCTTTTAGAGCAGGTCCATTATGACGAAAATAACACACCTATTCTTCTGTCATCAAACTATTTTAATGCCTCTAAATTCGATTTTTATATAGTTAGAAAAAGAACAGTGTGAAAGTAGGTGAAAAAATGGAGTACAAAGATTACCAAAAATTAATAGAAATTGCGAAAGAAGCAAGAGAAAATGCTTATGCTCCTTACTCTAATTTTAAAGTAGGGGCTTGCGTAATCACAGAAGATGGAAATATATATAAAGGGTGTAACATTGAAAATGCATCTTTTGGCCTTACCGTATGCGCAGAGAGGGTTGCCATGTTCAATGCCTACAGTGCAGGAGAGAGGAAGCTTAAAGCTATTGCTGTTGTGGCTGATACTGATGGACCTGTGTCTCCTTGTGGTGCTTGCAGGCAAGTTATGATGGAACTCGGCGGAGAAGATATGGTCGTTATATTAAGCAATATGAAGGGTGACCATGCTATAATGACTGTAAAAGATTTATTGCCAGGAGCTTTCACGTCTAAAGATATGGAAAATTAATAATAATTCTATACTAACAAAAGAGGTGATAAGATGCTGCAAAGAGTTATACTTATAGTCCTGGATAGCGTTGGAGTAGGAGCGCTTCCAGACGCATACAAGTTTGGTGACGAAGGGACTAATACTCTGGGGCATGTGGTAGAAAGGACCGGAGTTGAACTTCCTACGATGGAAAAATTGGGATTAGGTAATATCATTCCTTTGAAGACAGTAAGGCCAAATCCCAAGGCTATAGGT
Organism: Caldanaerobacter sp.; assembly: GCF_049701115.1. NCBI lineage: Bacteria > Bacillati > Bacillota > Clostridia > Thermoanaerobacterales > Thermoanaerobacteraceae > Caldanaerobacter > Caldanaerobacter sp. The sequence goes on from NZ_JBNATX010000014.1 coordinate 19,105, forward strand.
GCCTATGGTAAAATGGCAGAAAAATCGGCTGGGAAGGACACTACGACGGGGCACTGGGAGATTGCTGGGCTTATACTAAAAAAGCCCTTTCCTGTTTATCCTGAAGGTTTTCCAGAGGAAATCATCGAAGAATTTGAAAGAAGAATTGGAAGAAAAGTTTTAGGCAATAAACCAGCTTCAGGCACAGAGATAATAAAAGAACTTGGGGAAGAGCACATGAAGACAGGCTATCCCATTGTCTATACTTCAGCTGACAGTGTTTTTCAAATTGCTGCTCACGAAGAAGTGATACCTTTAGAAGAACTTTACAGGATGTGTGAAATTGCCAGGGAAATATTAAAGGGAGACCATGCCGTAGGGCGTGTTATTGCAAGGCCTTTTAAAGGGGAGCCGGGCAATTTTGTGAGGACGCCCAATAGAAAGGATTTTTCCTTGAAACCTTTTGGGGCTACTTTACTTGATATATTAAAAGAAGCGGGGTATACAGTCTATGCTATAGGGAAGATAGAAGATATATTTGCAGGACAGGGTATTACGGAAAGTGTCCATACTGCAAATAACGATGAAGGTATTACGGCTACGCTCGATGCAATGGATATAGTGAAAAAGGGAATCATTTTCACCAATCTAGTAGATTTTGACATGCTCTATGGCCATAGAAATGATATCGAGGGATATGCAAAGGCTCTAAAACATTTTGATGATAGACTTCCCGAGATAATCGCAAAATTAAAAGAAACGGACTTACTAATCATAACTGCTGACCATGGCTGCGATCCCACAACTCCGGGAACAGACCATACGAGAGAATATGTACCTCTTTTAGTCTATAGTCCTTCTATGGAAAAGGGTGTAAACCTTGGACTAAGAGAAACATATGCTGATGTAGCAGCAACAATAGCGGAGCTTTTTGGTGTTGGCGCTATTAATACAGGGACATCTTTTTTAAAGGAATTACCTTTGAAAGTGGGGGTATAAATCCATGAGGATGTACGACCTTATACTGAAAAAGAGGGATGGCGGTATACTCACCAAAGAGGAAATAGATTTTATAATCTCGGGCTACACAAAAGACTACATTCCTGACTATCAGATAAGCGCTCTTTTGATGGCCATATATTTTAGAGGAATGACTCCTGAGGAGACTGCCGACCTTACAATGGCAATGGCTTACTCTGGCGATGTACTTGATTTATCTAGAATAAAAGGAATAAAAGTGGATAAACATTCAACTGGTGGAGTGGCGGATACTACTACTTTAGTGTTGGCCCCCATGGTAGCTGCTTGCGGAGCGCCTGTTGCCAAGATGTCGGGAAGAGGTTTAGGGCATACTGGAGGAACGATAGATAAGCTGGAATCCATACCTGGAATGAGAGTAGAGCTTTCTGAAGAGGAATTTATTGATAATGTGAATAAATACGGAATTGCAATTATCGGTCAGACAAAAAATTTGACTCCTGCCGACAAAAAATTGTACGCTTTAAGAGATGTTACTGCAACTGTAGATTCTATTCCTCTTATAGCAAGTTCTATCATGAGTAAAAAAATTGCGGCAGGAGCTGACGGAATCGTACTTGACGTGAAAGTAGGAAGAGGAGCATTTATGAAAGATCTAGATAGCGCCAAGAAGCTTGCCAAGCTAATGGTTGATATTGGAAATTCCGTTGGTAGGAAGACGGTAGCCCATGTTACTAATATGGATTACCCTCTTGGACTTGCTATAGGTAACGCTCTTGAAGTTTTGGAGGCCATACAGGTATTAAAAGGTCATGGGTCGCAAGACCTTCTGGAGGTCTGCATGTTATTAGGTTCGGATATGCTGCAGATTGCGGGGATTGCCAAAGATGATAGCGAAGCGAGAGCCAAATTAAAAGATGCCCTAGAAAGTGGTAAAGCACTTCAGAAATTTAAAGAGTTCATAAGAGCACAAGGAGGGGACGACAGAGTAGTAGATGATCCGTCCCTTTTACCACAGGCTAAATATGTGAGGCCGTGGCTTGCTGACAGGGATGTATATATAAAAGACCAGATGGCACTGGATTTGGGGCTCTTGGCAATGAAATTGGGAGCAGGAAGGGAGAAAAAAGAAGACAAGATCGATTTAGCAGTTGGAATAATGCTGGGCGGAAAAGTTGGAGAAATAGTTAAAAAAGGTGAACCTATTGCTACTATATACGCTAATGACGAAAGCAAGGCGGACTGGGCACTTGAAGAGATAAAGAAATACATTTTGCTTTCAGATGAACCAGTAGAAAGACCAGTTTTAATATACGAATAAGTTGGGGGGCATAATCCCCTCATTTTTTATTAAAAATTTTTCGGTTTAAACCGATAAATAAATAGGAACTTTTGAAAGACTCTACATAAAGGGGAGAGAGCTTAATGGGAAAAACCATCAGAGCACAGATAGTACGATCTTTTGTGGTAATTGGTATGTTGATGCTGTTTTTATCTTTTATAGTGAATTTAGGTCTTATAAATACCCTTAACAGTATTGAAAGGCTGAGAACCTATGTAGTAAATCAGGTTATCAATGTGTCAAGTGCCCAGGTGCAAATAGCTGTATTAAGCGGAAACATTCAAGAAACCCTAAATGAGTATATAAATGGCAATGTTACAAACTTTTCTGTTGGTTCTCCTTTAACTTCTATTGAGACGTATGTGAATAATATTCAGAACAGTTTGAGCGATTATAAAAATACTAAAGTGTACGATTCGCTAAACAAGAATCTATCAAACATAAAACAAGCAGTCGAAGACTTAAAAAAAGTTATATCAGATCTTCCGGAAAAGTATAATCCTGCTGAGGACAGCGATAAAATTACAATGGTGAGCTATCATCTTAATCATCTTCAAAGTGCTTTGAATGACTTTAGTTCTACATATTCTCAGGGTTTTTTGCCATATTTTAATAAAATAATACAGGATAACAAGAAAAATTTTTATGTGTCACTTGCTATAAGTGGAGTTATTTTACTCATACTTTTTGTATACGCTATTTCAATTATAAGGAAATTGAAGAAATATGCTGAGTTTATCAATTCGGAAATTTTGAATGCTGAAAAACATTCGGAAGAAGTTGTGAGGTACGCTTCTTATGTTCAAGAAAAATCTGAGGAGAGCGCGAGGAATATAGATTCTTCCAGGAAAGGTTTAGAGGAGCTTGTGAATGGAATAAATGTGATTGCTGAAAGTGTAACTGACGTAGCTGATTCCATGAATAAAGTTTCCGAAGTAAGCGAATCTTTGTCAAGGGTTTCGGATAAGTTGATGAAGGACATGAATGAAGCCATGACAAAGATAAAGGAAATGGAGGGTACAGTATCAAAACAGGGAGAAGAAATAAAACAGTTGATTAAAGGGCTTGAGACAAAGCTCGAGATTTCTAAACAGGTGTCATGGCAACTTAATGAGTTGGAAGAGAAAATGAGTGGAATTAAAAATATACTTTACTCAATTTCTAATATAGCTGAACAGACGAATCTTTTAGCATTGAATGCAGCGATCGAGGCAGCAAGGGCTGGCGAGAATGGAAGAGGATTCGCGGTTGTAGCGGAGGAGATAAGAAAATTGGCTTCTCAATCGAGGGAAAGTGTTGACAAGATAAGTGAGATAATCGAGCCTTTAACTTTGTTTACAAAAGAAACGGTAGAAAATGTCATAGAAAACATAAACGAATCTGTAAAGGCTTCACAGGATGTTAATAGGGTATTAGAAATTTTTGAAAGTACAAAAGAAGGGTTTGAACAAATGGCTGATATTATAAGTGAGATATCTGTTGCTGCAGAGGAGACGGCTTTAAGCTCTAATCAGGCATTGGAAGCTGTAAAAAGCGTGATGGAAGCCTCTCAAAACATTTCTGGACAGGTGGAAGAACTACTTGCTTCCTCAGAACAGCTGCTTTCAGAAATAAATGAAGTAAATGAGAATAATTTAAAAAATCTTGAAAGCATAAAAGAGCAAGTAAGATATGCGAAGACCCAGGAAGAAAACATGCAAAAAATTTCCAACATTGCTTTGCAGCTTTAAAGTTGACATTTATTATACACATAGGTTAAAATTTTATTAGACAGCGTGTTACCTTAAAAAGGGCATGAGCTGGCAGGGAGATCCTTGCCAGCTTTTAATTTAAATAAAAGGGAGTGGGGATTGTGAAAAGAATCTTTGAGCTTACATTAAAAGATATTGAGGGTATGGGGAAAAATACTCTAATCGAAACAATTAAAAGTTCAGAAGGAAGGACGGTAATGGCCGAAACTGTAGTGACAGTTCCACCGCTTATTTACGGGGTTTCTAATTTGGAATTAGCTGCAGCTTTTGGAAGCGACATGATTACATTAAATCTTTTTGATTTCCAAAGACCTTTTATCTTCGGCATAGACGATATCGGAATAAATCTTTCGGAGGGAGTTAGTGTTTTAAGTATGATGGAAGAAATCGCCTTGAAAAATGCTGAGGACAAAGAATATGTAAAAAAGTTAAAGAAGATTGTGGGAAGGTTTATTGGGGTTAATTTAGAACCAGTGCCTGAAGGAATAAAATATGTTGAAGGCAGGAAGCTTACAAGAGAGAATCTGGAGAGGGCGGAAGAATACGGTTTTGACTATGTAGTAATTACAGGAAATCCTAATACAGGTGTCAATGAGACTACTGTAATACAGGGGATAGAACTAGCCAAAAAAATTTTAGGAGACAAATTGATGATTGTGGCGGGAAAAATGCATGGGGCAGGTTCAGGCAATATATACGATGACAAAGTTTTAAGAGATTTTGTAAAGGCCGGTGCAGATTGCGTGCTAATTCCAGCTCCTGGTACTGTTCCTGGTATTGATTTAGATCTCGCTAAAAAGCAGATTGATGCCATCCATGAAGAAGGTGCACTGGCAATGACTGCCATAGGTACCTCCCAGGAGGGAGCTCAAAAAAGCGTAATAGAGTATATAGCTATTCAATCTAAAATGGCAGGGGCAGATATACAGCACATAGGCGATGCAGGGTATTCAGGAGTTGCGTTTCCAGAAAATATAATGGCTCTTTCCATAGCTATAAGAGGGGTAAGGCATACTTACAGGAGAATGGCTTATTCACTGAACAAGTGAAGACCTTTTTACCTGGTTTTAAAAAAGTCTTTTAAATGCAAAAAAACGGTTATTGACAAAGTTTAATACAAAGGGTATAATAAAAGCGAAAACGAATACTATGCGGCGTGTTACTGCGTAAGCAGGCATGAGCCGGTAAAGGTCAAGAGGGCCTTGCCGGCTCTTTTGTTTTAATGCCTGAAAATAAATTAAAAGGAGGGTATTATATGAAATGGCTGGGAAGCCTTCAGAAACTAGGTAAAGCGTTAATGCTTCCAGTGGCTGTATTGCCTGCAGCAGCTTTGCTTTTAAGACTTGGTGCGCCTGATGTTTTTAATATTCCATTCATCATGCAGGCAGGTGCAGCGGTATTTGATAATTTGCCTTTAATATTTGCTGTTGGTATTGCTATAGGTTTTGCAGAAGGCGATGGAGTAGCGGCTTTAGCAGCAGCTGTAGGGTATTTCGTATTGACAAAAGGAGCTACTACAATAAACAAAGATATAAACATGGGAGTTTTAGGCGGTATCTTAATGGGTATAATAGCTGGATACCTTTATAATAGGTACCATGATACAAAGTTACCGGATTTCTTAGGATTTTTTGGTGGAAAAAGGTTTGTACCTATTGTCACAGCATTTGCAGCTATTATACTAGCTCTCATAATGGGATATGTATGGCCGCCTATACAGAATGGCATCTATGCCGTAGGTGAATGGATTATAGGAGCAGGAGCTTTGGGAGTATTCGTATATGGAGTATTGAACAGATTGCTGATTCCTTTTGGACTGCATCACGTTATAAACAGCCTTGTGTGGTTTGTGTTTGGGACCTTTAAGACGCCTGCTGGTAAAATTGTGACAGGCGATTTAAACAGATTCTTTGCAGGAGATCCAACGGCAGGAATTTTTATGGCAGGCTTTTACCCGATAATGATGTTTGGACTCCCGGCAGCAGCATTGGCTATGTGGGCGGCGGCTAAACCAGACCAGAAGAAAGCTGTGTCAGGAGTTTTCATAAGTGCCGCTTTGACATCTTTCTTAACAGGTATTACAGAACCCATTGAATTTTCTTTCATGTTTTTAGCGCCCGTACTTTATGTGATACATGCCCTTTTAACGGGTCTTTCACTCGCTATAACTTACGTGCTCGGGATAAAAGATGGATTTGGCTTTTCAGCAGGACTCATTGACTACATTTTAAGCTATGGAATAGCTACAAAACCCTTACTCCTTTTGGCAATAGGTGTTATTTATGGAGGTTTGTACTATGTGATATTCTACTATGCCATAACCAGATTCAATTTACCAACACCTGGAAGACTAGAGGAAGAGGCCCAAGACCAATACAAAGACATGTCTAAATCAGAAATAAGTGATGTAGCAGCACAGTATGTGGAGGTATTGGGGGGATCTGATAATATAGAATCTTTAGAAGCCTGCATTACCAGGTTGCGTCTTGCTGTAAAAGACGATACAATAATAGATGACGAAAAGTTAAAGAAATTAGGTGCAACTGGTGTAATGAGAATGGGCAAAAACGCCCTTCAAGTTATTGTGGGTACTAAAGCGGATTTGATTGCTCAAGAAATGAAAAAGTACATGAAGAAAAAATCTTAATGACAATTCTGGCGGCCGATGGGGGCCGCCATCAAAGTTTTAGAAAATGGAGAAAGGGATGGTAGTGATGTTTGGACTCTTTAAAAAGAAAAAATATGTAGATGTGTATTCACCTATGGATGGAAAGTTAGTAAAAATTGAAGAAGTACCAGATCCTGTTTTTGCAGAAAAAATGGTGGGGGATGGCATTGCGATAGAACCTATGAAAGGAGAAGTTCTCTCACCGGTAGAAGGTACCATTATACAGCTTTTTCCAACAAAACATGCTTTGGGAATCAAAACAAAGGAAGGTTTGGAAATACTCATCCACATAGGTATGGACACAGTAGAGATGAAGGGGGATGGTTTTGAAAGTTTTGTGTCAGAAGGAGATAGAGTAAAAATAGGTGATAAATTGATAGCTTTTGACATAGAAAAGGTAAAGGAAAAACATCCGTTGACTTCGCCTGTTATAATTACTAACGGCGATATAGTTGATAAAATTGAAAAAGTGGAAGACTTAAAAGAGGTTAAAGCGGGAGAAAGCAGAGTGATGAGAGTGTACCTTAAATAGAAAAAAGAGGGGTATGGGGATGTATAGGGTAGTTAAGGTGCTTAATAATAATGTGTGCATGGCCCATGACAAAAATGGTGTTGAGTGCATACTGGTCGGAAAGGGGATTGGATTTGCGAAAAGGCAAGGAGATTTAATAAAGGAAGAAAGCGTAGAAAAAGTGTTTTATGTAAAAGATACAGAAAATAAAATTAAGTTTTCTGACTTGATGGAAAAAGTAAGAACTGATGTTGTTGGTATTTCTGAAGAAATAATTGCGATGGCGGAAAAAATAAAAGGCAAAAAATTAAACGAACATGTTCACATCGCTTTAGCTGATCACCTTGCTTTTGCTATCGAGAGAATAGGCATGGGTATAGACATTAAGAATCCGTTTATAGCCGAAATAAAAGCTTTGTACAAAGAAGACTTTGCTGTTGCTGAAAAAGCTTTAGAAATGGTGAGAGAAAGGTTAGGAGTTTATCTGCCAGAGGATGAGGCAGGCTTTATAGCGTTGCACCTCCATGCCGCTGTAGAAAATGCAGGACTTTCTGTGACATTAAAAAACACTAGATTGGTTTCTTTGTTGGTATCAATAATAGAGAAAAATCTCTCAAGGAAAATAGACAGAGATTCTCTGGATTACCTGAGGCTGGTTACTCACTTGAGGTTTGCTGTGGATAGAGTAGCCAAAGGGATGGAGGTTGCAAATGAACTTCTTCCCACAATAAAGAGGAAATTCAAGAAAGCTTATAGGATTGCTGAAGAAGTGGCTAATGAAATTGAAAAGGAACTGGGGAAAGAAGTTCCGGAAGAAGAAAAAGGTTATCTTGCAATTCATATTCAACGTTTGCTCCCAAACTGAAAAAATAGTTTGGGAGCTGCAATTTTTTATAATAAAAATTGCAAAATGCTATTGACTTTGATAAAGCTTCTTTGTAAAATAGGATGTAAAAGAGTATTTGAAGGGGGATCATATATGGCTTTCAAAAAAGACAAACCTGTTTACATTGTTGACACTACTTTAAGGGATGGTGAGCAAACTGCAGGTGTTGTATTTGCAAATAACGAAAAAATCAGAATTGCGCAAATGTTAGATGAGATTGGCATAGACCAGCTGGAAGTTGGCATTCCCACGATGGGAGGAGATGAAAAGGAAACGGTAGCTAAGATTGCAAAATTAGGATTAAAGGCTAGTATAATGGCATGGAACAGAGCGGTTGTAAAAGACGTTCAGGAATCTCTTGAGTGCGGTGTAGATGCAGTGGCCATTTCTATTTCTACATCAGACATTCACATAGAGCACAAGTTGAAAAAGACAAGGCAATGGGTATTGGACAGCATGACAGAAGCGGTGAGATTTGCTAAAAAAGAAGGCGTTTATGTTTCTGTTAATGCGGAAGACGCTTCCAGGAGTGATATGGACTTTTTGATTGAGTTTGCAAGGTGTGCAAAACAAGCAGGGGCAGATAGATTAAGATTTTGCGACACTGTAGGTTTTTTGGATCCTTTCAAAACCTATGAAATGGTAAAAGCCATTAAAGATGCAGTAGATATTGAGATTGAAATGCATACCCATAATGATTTTGGTATGGCTACGGCAAACGCTCTTGCAGGAGTTAAGGCTGGAGCTAAATTTGTGGGGGTTACAGTTAATGGACTAGGGGAGAGAGCTGGAAATGCGGCTTTAGAAGAGGTAGTCATGGCGTTAAAGTATGTGTACAAAATGGATTTAGGTATTGACACCAGCCGCTTTAGAGAGATATCCGAGTATGTAGCTTTAGCATCAGGTAGACCACTACCTCCTTCTAAGGCTATTGTAGGTAAAAACGTGTTTGCCCATGAGTCAGGAATTCACGTGGATGGAGCTCTTAAGAATCCCTATACTTATGAAGTGTTTGACCCTCATGAAGTAGGCCTTGAGAGGCAGATAGTGATAGGAAAACATTCTGGCACTGCGGCTTTAATAAACAAGTTTAAAGAGTACGGGAGAGTTTTAACTGAAGAGGAGGCTAATTTGCTGCTCCCTCATGTTAGAAAAATGGCGATTCAATTAAAGAGGCCTTTATTTGATAAGGAGCTAATGTACCTTTATGAAGATGTGATTGTGAAAGGGAAAGCCAAAGCAATCTAAAAATAGGAGTGAAGAGGATGAATTTGACGCAGAAAATACTTTTAGCGCATCTTGTGGAAGGAAAAATAGCAAAAGGAGAAGAAATAGCGATAAAAATAGACCAAACTCTTACACAGGACTCTACTGGAACAATGGCTTACCTTCAGCTTGAGGCTTTGGGAATAGATAGAGTAAAGACAGAACTTTCTGTCTCTTATGTTGACCACAATACTTTGCAGCAGGGGCCGGAAAATGCTGACGACCACAAATACCTACAGACAGTTGCTGCAAGGTACGGAATATACTTTTCAAGGCCGGGAAATGGAATATGTCACCAGGTTCACCTTGAAAGATTTGGAGTGCCAGGGAAAACCCTTTTGGGTTCAGACAGTCATACGCCCACTGCTGGTGGGTTGGGGATGCTGGCGATAGGAGCAGGAGGACTCGATGTGGCTTTGGCAATGGCAGGAGAGCCTTATAGAATTATAATGCCTGCTATTGTAAATGTGAGGCTTAAAGGTAAATTAAGTCCATGGGTTTCGGCAAAAGATGTGATACTAGAGCTTTTAAGAAGGCTTACTGTAAAAGGAGGCATAGGTAAAATCTTTGAATATTCAGGGGATGGAGTAAAGACTCTCTCAGTGCCAGAAAGGGCTACAATAGCGAATATGGGTGCAGAATTGGGAGCGACTACATCCATTTTTCCTTCTGATGAAAGGACTTACGAATTTTTAAAGGCTCAGGGTAGAGAAAATGTATTTGTGCCTTTGAGTGCGGATGAAGATGCGGAATATGATGAAGTCATAGAAATAGACCTTTCTGAATTGGAGCCCATGGTGGCACTTCCTCACAGCCCGGACAATGTGGTCAAAGTGAAAGATGCTGGAAGGCCCAGGGTAGATCAGGTGGCGATAGGGTCCTGCACCAATTCTTCTTATATGGATTTGATGAAAGTCGCTTCTATTTTAAAAGGGAAAACTATACCAGAACATGTGAGCCTTGTAATTGCACCAGGTTCTAGGCAGGTTTTGACTATGCTTGCGAAGAATGGTGCTTTAGCAGACCTTATAGCGGCTGGAGCGAGAATACTTGAAAGTGCTTGTGGGCCCTGCATAGGAATGGGGCAAGCTCCTGCTACAGGCGCCGTTTCTGTGAGGACTTTTAATAGAAATTTCTATGGAAGAAGTGGTACAAAATCTGCGTATGTTTATTTGGCAAGTCCGGAAGTAGCGGCGGCAGCCGCGCTTACAGGGTATCTCATTGACCCTAGAGAACTGGGAGAACCACCTTATGTGCCACTTGTTGAGAGATTTGAAGTAAATGACAATATGATTGTAAAGCCGCCAGAGGATGGGAAAAACGTAGAAGTGATAAAAGGGCCAAATATAAAGCCATTCCCATTGAATACGCCCCTTTCCGATATAGAAAAGAAGGTGTTGATAAAGGTAGGAGATGACATTACAACAGACCACATAATGCCTTCAAATGCTAGACTCCTTCCTTTGAGGTCTAATATACCAGAGCTTTCGAAACATTGTTTTGAAATAATAGACGAAAATTTCTCAAAAAGAGCGGTTGAATGGGGTGGGGGGATAATTGTAGGAGGGCATAACTATGGTCAGGGTTCAAGCCGCGAACATGCAGCTTTGGCGCCTCTTTACTTGGGGGTTAAGGCGGTCATAGCCAAGTCTTTTGCAAGGATACACAAGGCAAACCTGATAAACAGCGGGATTCTTCCTCTTACTTTTGTAAGGGAAGAGGACTATGAAGATATTGATATGGGAGATGTACTAAAGATAGAGAATGCAGTGGAGCAGGTGAGAAGTGGGGGAAACATCATTGTAAAGAATTTGACTAAAGGAAAAAGCTTTGAGGTTAAACTGGAAGTTTCTGATAGAAATCGAGAAATCCTCATTGCAGGTGGAATGATAAATTATGTAAAGAGCAAGAACAGGACAAAATAGGTGTTTTGCTAATTAATTTATTAAAAAAGAGAGAAAGGGGCATTTCGTGTGTAAATACACCTTATAAGCATTAACACGAAATGCCCCTTTAAGTTAAGAAAAATTTATCAACAAACTGAGGTACCTCACCAACGGGGTACCTATTTTTTAAATCAGATGAGAGGAACCGTCCCCTATGTCTGATATTTTTCTTGCGAAGATTAAATATCCTGTGTGCCCTATCATGAGGTCTTCTGGCCTTAGCCTTTCAGGGTTTATTTTGTACTTTCTAAGTAAGATTTCACTGACTTCAATGGTATAAAATCCGCTTTTTTCTAATGCTACAAGCGCTTCTGAAACTTGATTTGTGGTCGGGACTAATATTCCTAAATGCCCGCCAAGCTTTAAAGCTACGCTTATTTGTTCTAACACTTCCCAAGGTTTTCTAACATCTAAAAAAAATGCGTCTAGTTCTCTTTCTTCTATACCTTCATTTATGGATTTATTGTGCATTACCACATTGTCAAATTCAGAGAATTCCTCTATGTTTTTTCGAGCGAGATTAAAAAATTCCTCTCTTTGTTCATAGGTATAGACTCTTCCATGAGGACCTACCAGCCTTGAGAGATAAACGGTAAAAGCACCGGAACCGGTTCCAGCTTCTCCAACTCTTTTGCCCGGGAAGATATCTAGTCGCATGGCGATATAGCTTCCTTCTTTTGGATATACAATTTGGGTGTGTCTTTTTAAAGAGTACATGATATAATCAAAAGTATCGCATTCCAGGATGTAGTATTTTTCGCCTTGAATTTCAAAGCTTGTGCCGGGTGTAAGAGTGGCTAAAAAGTTAATGTCTACCTGCCCTTTTGGGAGGCCCACTTTTCCGGATGAGGTTATGTCTATTACTTTTTTAAAATTGCCAGGGCCAATTATGATGCGCTTGTTGTGTACTGATGTCACGTTTTTCCCCCCTTATTTCTTCAAAGGGTTGCATGTTTATATTATAACATAAAATATAATTAGAATATATTCTCGAGAGTGGGCTTTTCATTTTCTGGTACGTATTTAAGAAGCATTTTCACTGTTTTAAGTTGTGCCATACTGTGGTCTTTATTTTTAGATTCCACAAAGCTTTTGAGCTTTTCCATGTTTATTTCAATTTCATCTATTTCCCTGTGTTCTACTAAGAGAGCCCACTTTTTATCTATTTTTTTCCATTCGCTTTCGCTTTTTTCTACTAAAAGTTTTGCTTTTTCCCAGTCTCCCTTTTTTATACTTTCTTCAGCCATTGCGAGAATCCGTTCAATTTTCTGTGAAGTGCTTTCTAAATATTTAATTGACATTATGTCTAAAAAAATTATAAACATCAAAAGAAATATCACAAGTGGAATTACATACCGCATCCTATCCCTCCTTTTTATACACTGACAGTATTCCATTGGGATCAATGGATGCAAATAATACTTCTTTTAAATCTTTTATATTCCATATTTTGAGTTGGTCCTCAAGCCATGGAAGGTCAATACCTGCCTTTTGCATGTTTTGATGCATGATTCTGCCATCTATTATTATGGGAAGGGGGAGTCCCTCATATTGGGGGGTTATATTCAAATCTTTTGGTGTTACAGGTCTCTTATCGCTTTTCGGTATTACACTTAAACTTCCATTTGTTTCTAAGATAGCATATTCTACATCTGCCACATTTGGATATCCTTTTATCCTTAGTTCTTCCAGTAAGTCATTTATGCTATACCTTTCTTTTTGGAGCTGAGAAGTTAAAATTTTGCCTTTTTCAATCAGAATTGTAGGCGTGCCACATATTATAGCTCTAGCTCTTAGGCTCTTCATAGAAATATAAGATAGGATGAGTTGGGATATTAAAAGGGTGAGTACAGGTATTATACCAGCGACAAGAGGAATTCCTTTGTTTTGCATTGGTATTGCTACTAAATCTGCTATCATTATCGCAACTACAAGTTCATAAGGCTGAAGCTGCCCTATCTGTTGTTTTCCAGAAATTCTCATAAATATTACCACTAGAGCATATAAGATTAATGTGCGGAAAAAAAGAATCAGCATGTTTTCACCCTTTCCTCCTTTTCATATATAGTATTTATGGCATTTTTCAGAAATATTCACTTACATTTACTTCATTTTATGGTAAGAAAATTCGTTAAAATTTTTTTCGCAATGTAAAATTTTCAGTGGTAACGTTTTATAACAAATTATGATATAGAATGTAAATTTACAAACTGTTATAATATAGATGAGGGATAGATAAAAGAATAGGGGTTGAAGAGGGATGTACAAACTTCTTGTCAGTGATGCAGATGGAAGTTTGCTAAACAGCAATTCTGAGATTTCTGATCGAACTAAAGAAGTTGTGAGAGAGGTGATATCGAGGGGAGTCATTTTTACAATAGCTACAGGTCGTATGTTTTCCTCTATCTTGCCCTACGCTTTGGAGCTTAAAATAAATGCTCCTGTTATTTCATATAATGGTGCTCTTATAAAAGATGTGTACACGAAGAAGGTGTACTATTACAATCCCATTCCTTCAGAAGATGCTGTCTTTGCTATAAAGCTTTTAAAAGAAAATGGATACCACGTTAATCTTTATATTGACGATGAACTTTATGTAGAAGAGATTACCGATAGAGTTGAATGGTATATCTCTTTTAATAACAACATAAAAGTTAATCCTGTAGGAGATCTAGTGGAGTTTCTCTTGGATACTTGTAGTGTGACAGCCAAGATATATGCCCTAAATGACTTAAAAGATCCAATTTCTCTTAATACTAAAATGTATGATGAAATTGCAAAAAAGCTTACAATTTCTACTTCCGGAGGCGGTCATTTAGAGATAAATGCCAAGGGAGTAAGCAAAGGAAATGCTTTAAAAACTCTTGCGAATATGTACAACATAAAGAGAGAAGAGGTAGTAGCTATTGGTGACAATTTGAATGACCTTTCTATGATAGAATATGCTGGGTTGGGGGTTGCAATGGGTAACGCACCTGATATAGTCAAAATAAAGGCTTCTTTTGTCACTTTTTCAAACGATGAGGATGGAGTAGCTCATGTCATAGATAAGTTTTTTCTTAACAGGAAAACAGTAGCCGTACAGTAACAAAAACTTTATCCATGGAATATGATATATTACCGCAGGGCGGTAATATATTTTTTTATCCTTGGGTGATAAATTATGGAAGATATGGTTATAAAATTTATTTATTTGACAATAATATTTGTTGGGGTGTTATACTGCATGCTTTCTTTTTTACCTATTTTTTTAGATTTGAATTCTTCTTTGTACGAAGAACCTTCAAAAAAATTCATGAAAATGAATGAAAAAAATTGAAAAATCTATTGACAAAATCTCTAAGAACAAGTAAAATAACATAAAGGCGAAAACGATTAAACTTGGGAGTGATAAGAATGGGTGCGACTATAAAGGATGTAGCGAGAGAGGCGAAAGTTTCCATTGCCACTGTTTCAAGAGTCTTAAATAACAGTGCTGTTGTGACTGAAGAGACGCGGCAGAGGGTTTTAGAAGCAATAAAAAAGACAGGATATAAACCTAATGCTCTTGCAAGGAGCCTAAAGATTCAAAAAACTCACACTATTGGTCTTATCATACCTGACATATCGAGCACCTTCTATCCCGAGGTAGTGAGGGGGATAGAAGATGTGGCAGCTATGTATAATTATAATATCTTTCTCTGCAATACAGATCAGAAGGAAGACAAAGAGATAAAATATATAGAAATTCTTGGTGAGAAACAAGTAGATGGCATCATATTCATGGGGGATATGGTAAGGGACAGTGTTATTCAGGTTTTTAACGAGTTTAAAGTGCCTGTAGTGTTGGCGGGGACGCAGGACAAAGAGAAAAGATTTCCAAGTGTAATGATTGACAATGAAAAAGCAGCTTATGATGCAGTAAAATACTTAATTTCTCTTGGACACAAGAGAATAGGAATGATTGCGGGTTCGATGCAGGACCCGATAGCAGGCCTTCAAAGGATAGAGGGCTATAAGAGGGCTTTAGAGGAACATGGCATAAAGTATGACCCTGAGTTAGTGGTAGAGGGAGAATTTAAGACAAGGAAAGCATATCTTGCAATGCTTAAACTTTTAGAGCACAATGTGACGGCTGTATTTGCAGCTTCAGATGATATGGCTGCTGCTGCTATCAACGCGATATTCGATTCAAATTTAAAAGTGCCTGATGACATACATGTGGTTGGATTTGACAATACCTATATTTCCACCATATTCAGACCCACAATAACCACAATACTGCAGCCGGCTTACGACATAGGAGCTGTGGCCATGAGGCTTTTGACAAAGCTTTTGGGTAAAGAGCCTATAGATGAAATGCATGTTATACTGCCTCATCAGCTTATTGTAAGGGAATCTACAGGATTTAAAGAAGCAAGTAGCCGATGAGGCTATTTTTTTTATCCAATTTTATGGTATAGTAAAAGTTGGGAGGTGAAATTCATGGAGAGATTGCTAATTGTAGATGATGAGGAGATGTTTGTTAAGGGGCTAAAACTTTCTTTAGAAGAAGAAGGATTTTTAGTAGATGCGGCTTACGATGGAGAAGAAGGCCTTGAAAAAGTCAGGGAAGGAAATTATGACCTTGTGATTTTGGACATAATGCTTCCCAAGATAGACGGTTTTACTGTTTGCAGAGAAATCAGGAGATTTTCAAACATCCCAATAATAATGCTCACTGCAAGGGGAGACGATATAGATAGGATTGTTGGAATAGAGATAGGTGCAGATGACTACCTGGCAAAACCCTTTAATACTCGGGAGCTTATTGCTAGAATAAAAGCCCTGTTAAGGAGAGCTTCAAATCCCTATGTGAAAAAAAAGGAGGAGATAAGAAGAGGTGACTTATATATAAACGTACCTCAAAGGGCGGTTTATAAAAAGGGTAAAAAGATAGAACTGACAAATAAGGAATTTGAACTTCTTGTCCTTTTGGCTTCCAATCCCGGAAAGGTCTATAAAAAGGATGAGCTTTTAGACCTTGTTTGGGGAGATGATTTTTACGGTGATGCTAACACAGTCGCTGTTCATATAAGAAAGATTAGAGAGAAGTTAGAAGAAGACCCTGCTAATCCCCAGTATATCTTCACCAAGTGGGGAGCAGGATATTACATGAAATAGGTGATATAATGAGCTTAAGGTGGAAGATTTTTTATCTATACCTCATAGTGATGGTGACTTCTCTAGCCGTTACGGGATTTTATCTTTACAGTTATATAGAAAAAAGTTATTTAGATAATGTGAAAATAAATAATTTAGTGCAGGCTAATATGGTCTCTAATTTTGTTTCACGGTTTGTTGGGACTCCCTCTTCATATCTCATTGAACCTACTATATCAGAATATGCAAAACAGATAAATGCCCGGATTCTATTCACAAATACTGATGGAAAGGTTATTGTTGACTCAGCTCCTTCTAAAGATTTTGAGGGAAAGAATTTGTTGTCTTATCCAGATATAAAAGAGGCCTTGAACGGTAAGAGTTCCACAAGTATTCATAACATAAACGGCGTGGGATGGGCGATGTATGCTGCTGTACCTGTCACTTCGAAAAACAAGATAGTAGGTGCTATACTAATTTCTTCTTCTATAGACAATGTTATTGAACTTTTAGATTCCATAAAGTATAGAATGATATACACTTTTTCGGCAATTGGAGTGCTTATAGGCATCGTAAGCCTTGGGATTGCTTCTTTTATAACAAATCCGTTGAAAAGGTTGACAGAGGCTGCCAACATTTTGTCGCAGGGTAAACTGGACTATAAAGTGGATGTAAAAAGCAAAGATGAGATTGGAAAATTGGCAAATGCCTTCAATAAGATGAGCTTTAGCCTCATGAAGCTGGACGAAGAGAGGAAGAGATTTGTATCAGATGCTTCTCATGAATTAAAAACACCTCTTGCTTCTGTAAAAGCTTTAATTGAATCCCTTATAAATAGCAGAAATCAGGATATTTCTTTCTATAAGGAGATTTTAAAGGACGTTAATGGGGAAATAGACAGGATGACCAAGCTTGTAAATGACCTCCTAGAGCTTGCGCGGCTCGACAAGATAAAGTCGCCCCGCATAAAAAAAGTGGAAGTCTCTGAAATTATTGAAGAGGTAGTGGAAAGCCTTGTGCCTCTTGCTCGTTCAAAGGGGGTAAACCTTTCTTTTAATGGTAAAGGGAGAATTTTCGCAGAAATTGACCCTGATAGGTTTTACAGAATGGTGTACAATATTGTAGAAAATGGGATAAAGTATACTCATGAAGGGGGATACGTGATTGTTGGGCTGTATGAGGATGAAGAAAAAGTATACCTTACTATAAGCGATAATGGAATTGGAATAAGCGATGAAGTCCTTCCGAAGATTTTTGACAGATTTGCTAGAGGAGATACAGCAAGGTCCAAAAAGAGCGGAGGTTTTGGATTAGGCCTTGCCATTGCCAAGGAAATAATAGACATGCACGAAGGAAGGGTAAATGTCAAAAGCAAAGTAGGGGAGGGAACTACTTTTGAGATAGAACTTCCAAAAAGCAAAGGTAAAAGATATTAACTTTTTTTAAGAAATTGTTTATGTTTTTTTAATATTTTTTGTTTCAAAAAGTGTTAATATATAGTTAAAGAGAGAGGGAAAAGATATAAAAGAGGTGGGGAAGGGTGAAGAAATTTTTTTTAGGCGTTTTATTGTTGTTTTTAATTTTATCAGTTACTGGATGTACTAAAAGTTTAAGTGCTAAAGATGATAATCCGCCTATAAATCCTAAGCCTTTAGAACAGGAGGTTGCAAATGTCCACGGCAGGGAAGTGACTCTTTACTTTTTAAATGATAAACAGAATAGTCTTACGATGGAAAAACGGTTTATACCCAAAGATGCAGATGTGCTGAAACAGATTGTGATTGAAATTTTAAAGGGGCCGAGTGAAGAATACGCTTCTCCAGTGTTTCCAACAGGTACAAAGCTTTTGTCCATAGATATGCAGGCAGATACGGTATTCGTGAATTTTTCTAAGGAATTTTTGCAGGAAGGATCGGAGGAAAAAATAGACAAATTAAGGGTAGCGGCATTAGTTAATACTTTAACAGAGATTCCTGGGGTAAACAATGTACAGATACTTGTCGAAGGCAATAAAGTGGATCAGATAGGAAAGTACAAGATAGGTCTTGATCCTCTTAAAAGGACGATGATAGTAGGAGAGGTATACTACAGTCCAGAGAAAATAAAAAAGATGCAGGAAAGGGCCGATTTTGGAAAGGAAGCCTGGAGGTTCGACCCTCTCCAAGTGCTGAGAAGAGAGGGAGGAATCGTTGGCATTGGGCCTCAGGATGAAATAACCTTGAAAGAAGAATTTTCGGGTACGGCTGTTGCAGAAGTTATTCATGATGGTAAGGTATATCAGGTAAACCTTGTACAGCCTTTTGGCAAAGGCAGTAATTATATCTGGGTTATCGATAGAGTTTTGCCTCTTTTTACCCCTATTAAGGAGGCAGACCCTACGAGGGGAGAGTCCTTCATATACGGCAAAGTAAAGAATATCGATTATGAAGCCCGTATAGTTACAATAGAAAGGGAATATCAAGATGCACAAGATTTGAGGAATGAAGTCGGCCCGGATATAAAAATTCTGCCAGATGCAGTGATTCATTTTATGGCTAAAGTGAGTTATAACCCTGATTCTGGTGTAAAGTATGCCGAAAGAGATGTCGGAATAAATAAAATCAAAGTAGGGGATGAACTTGGGATAATACTTACTAAGGATAAAGAAGCTAGAGCCGTAATAATATTTGATATAAGTCCAATTCCTTATGAACCCAATATAAAAGTTCTTTCTCCATCGAAAAATGATGTTTTGTCGAGCCCTTTTAAAGTGATAGGGAAAGCCAGGGTAACCGAAGGAGGAGTAAATATAAGGCTTGTAGATAGCAGAGGAAATGTGCTCAATGAGAGTTTTGTTCAGGCAAACAATGCAGCTCCTTCTTGGGGAGATTTTGAAGCTGTTATTACTTATAAACCCTTAGGAGAACCAAGGAATGGCCTTTTACAGGTGTTTTCAATAAGTCCACAGGATGGATCGATTCAAAACCTTGTATCTATACCTGTTACTTTAAAATAACATTTTTTTGTGGGAAGCCATTATTATTCCTGTAGCTATGGTCTCTGCAATTTCATATATAAATCCTAACCTTGCGGAATTAAGTCTTCTAGATGTCAAGCTCTCTACTATTCCTACTATAGAAAGATTGCCTACAGGAGGAAGGTTTTTTCCCACCCCTTTTCCAGGATATATAGGAGAAGGTTTTATGAGTATTTTCCCTATGTTTTCTTTCTCTCCTAAAGAAGCGTCCACGGCAATTATTTTGCTGTAAGGATGCTTCTTTTTTATGTATTGTAAATTTTCTTCAAGATTTGCAGCGTGTACGGGATTTTTTAGAGTGCCATATACGTAGTAAATGGGAGGAAGTGCTTTTAATATTAGGCTTCCAACTATAGGGCCTAAAGAATCGGTTATAAACCTGTCTGTACCTATGCATAAAAAAATTGATTCCGGGATAAGGTGGTGAGAGAGAAAATCCGCTATTTGAATAGGTGCTCTCTCTTCATCATATTTAATTCTTAATTCCTCCATCCATTTCCTCCTTTACTTTGAATTAATATTAAAATAGCGGGGAATAATAGATATATCCAAAAGATTCGGGAGGTATTTCGATGGTTTTCTTTAAAAAAGCGGTAGTATGGGCTTTTATGCTGTCTCTTTTGATTGCTATTACAATATTTATGTGGGAAAAACCTTTTAAAGAACCGGAGAATTTGAAAAAGGAAGAGAATATTGAAGAGAATATTTCGGTACATAAAGAAGAGGCGAAATTTTTCCCTTCAGAGAGAGATTGGGAAATAGAAGAAGTTGCTTTGATAAAAAAAGAACTAACGGCAAGGCAGATTGCTAAAAAAGACGTAAAAATATATGAGCTGGAGGGGATTTTAAAAAACCTTGATTTGGAAGATAGAAAAAAGGTAGAAAGTATTCTAAATAAGTTAGGGGACGATAAGATAAAAGAGATATCCGAAATTATAGAAAAGGAAATGGATGAGAAAGGAAAGGGTAAAATATTGGCGATTTTAAGTGAAAAGCTGGGGCATGATGAGATAGAATATATATTGAAGCTGGCTAAAAAATACTTTGCAGTTAAATAACAAATCCCCCCTCAATTGGAAGGGGGATTTATGACAGGTTTAAATTTGTAATATATTTCTTTTCCGTTTACCATTACAGAAAGAAACCCAAAATCATTGTATATATCAGTACCGATGGCATTCACTCCATATGTTTCTGTATATCTTATACCATCTTCCAAAATGGTGTAAAATTTTTTATTTCCATTTGATATTATCCATATATTTTTACTTGTATTCCTGTAAAATTCTTTTAAAGTCTCTTCAAATAGCTTTGCTTCTTTTTTATCGTTAAGTCCTTCCTCTCCCCATATAGGTCTAGGTAATAGTATAAAAAGATTGTCTTTTTGTATTTTATTAAGTTGATCTTTAAACCATACCCATTGGTCTGGATCTGGTTTTACAAAAGTCCCATTTTTGTTGTTTAAGACTATGAACGTGGAGTTTCCGTAATCGTATCTTTGATATTTTTCTCCTACAGCAATGTATTTTGTTTTCAGGTTAGCCAGGGCCCTTTCGTTTATGTCTCCCAGAAATACCGCTAATTTATATTCTTTGTTGGCGATTTCAACAGCTTTTAGAGAGATTTGAAGTTTTAAAAGGGTATTATACTTAGTGTCACCAAAGACCATGAATCTAAAAGAATTATCCGTGTCATTAACAGTAATTTCTCTGTTGGCTGGATCGTATTGAGAAAACTCCTCCTGAGGCTTTAAAGTAGAATAATCAAAATAAGATCCTTCTCCTACTTTGACGGTAAGAAAAGCAATTTTATCCAGAACTTTTGCCATTATTGCACCGCTTGAATCAAAATTGGCAGATGTAAAGGTGCCTAGCGTATTTATAGTGCCTGCATTACCATAGATTTGGTATTCTATATCTATAGGGTCTATCAGAGCTCTATATCCTTTTGCATCTTTGCCGAAAAGTTTTATCTTAGTTTTTTGGCTCTTGTCTATCTCTATTGTAGAGGGTTCAAATTCTAATATAACAGGATTTTCTAAAACATTTACTTCCAAAGTAGAAGATATAGCGCCTATTCTTGCAGTAATAAACCCTTTTCCTGCGTTCAATGGAAGGAAATAGTTTCCTTCAAATTTTCCGTCAATTCCTGTTACAGAAAATTGGATTTCATTTGGGTCTAAAGTCACAGGATTGAGGTTTTCATCATATCCTTTTACTTTTATTAACCGATGAAGTCCCTTGAATATTTTTTCATCTTCTACCTCTAATTTGATCCCGTAAAGATTTCCTGGAGGTGCCGTGTTTAAAACAGCAATTCCATTTGGAACCTTTCTTTCATAAGAATTAGGAGAGTAATTGTAAAGTACAGTTTTTGATTCTCCTAGGGGTCTTATAGCCATCTGTGTAGAACCGCCTCCATCTAAGTTTAAAGCTTCATGTGCTCCTAATGAAAGCATTAGGTTTGCCAGTTCCTCTTGAGTCATACCTCTGTAAGGAGGACCATCCACTGTAACCATAAATATATACTTTTTGTCCTTTGTATAACCGATTGATGTTCTGGCGGCATATCCCTTTATCTCGTGAGTAAAAGGGTATATTTTTCCCTCTTTTAACAGTATTGTTCCACCGCTTACAGCCATTTTTATGTCCTGAAAGGGAGGATTAGTTGTTATGTTTTTTTGAATTTTGTCTCCCGGATTGAGTTTAAGAAGGAGATTACCTATATCACCTGATGCAGCTAGAATATATCCTCCTTCAGGTATTTCACTGGGAGGCTGTCCCAGACGAACCTCTAACACGGTATCGCTTTGATCTAATACTACCTCTACAAGCTGTGGCACATTTTCGTTAGCACCTGGAGAAAATCCATACCAGTCTCTGGTATACATTACCATGTACTGAAAAGTACTGCTTATTTTATTTATCGCGGCGATGGGTATAGTGGTTCCATCAGGCAAAGTTATTGACATATTTTTTGCCCAGTAATCTATATAGGGTGTGCCTGTTTTGTCAATATAAAAAGTTGCCATTTTTCCATTTGAAGCAGGATCGGTTATTAGATTTCCATCTTTGACCGTAGCTCCTATGACAAATCCTGTTTTTGGATCAAAGAAATCTCCGTTTATGGCGGCAACGGCTCCATAAGAGTTTGCCAGTTCCCGTATAGACATTCTCTCTTTTATGCCGAAAGGGCTAAAAATGGTGGAAAGGTCCACGTAAGGGTTTTCTAAGTCAATTTTTAAAACATTTATGTTTATAAAACCTTCGTCTGTAAAGTAAAGAAGATGTGTATGAGTAACTCCTCGTGAAATTACCTCTGTTTCTTGTTTTTGATCCAGAATTTTGTAGGCGGCATTTGTAACTTCTGCTAAAGATACAAAAAATATTAATAAAAATGCGAAAAAAGCGGCTAATCTTTTTGAAGACAATTTCAATTTTCTTCCTCCTTTGTTGATTATATTTTCTTTTACAGGAGGATTATACCACGACTATATTACAGCCGTGTTACACAAATATTAAGATTTAATTAAATTTGGCGCATTCTTTAAAAATACGGAGAATAAACGAGTATAACCGAAGAAAACAGCTATTTTTCAGGTTTTATACCTGTTGTTTAAATTCGAATTTTTTATTATAATTTATTTTGCTACTGCGGTCGGGATGTAGCGCAGCTGGTAGCGCACGTGCTTTGGGAGCATGGGGTCGGGGGTTCAAGTCCCCCCATCCCGACCAGTGTGGTCGTGTAGCTCAGCTGGGAGAGCACCTGCCTTACAAGCAGGGGGTCATAGGTTCGAGTCCTATCGCGACCACCATTTCTAAACTAAATAGAAGCGTGGAGGGATACCCAAGCGGCCAAAGGGGGCAGACTGTAAATCTGCTGGCGTATGCCTTCGATGGTTCAAATCCATCTCCCTCCACCATTTTTTATTTTGTGAGACCTTTTAAGGTCTTTTTTATTTTGGCTCATTGACTTCGAAGATGAAAGTAGTATAATATTTTTTAGAAATCCATTTTTTGATGATAAATTTTTGCAAGGGGGAATTTTTATGAGAGAGATGACAAAAAGAAACTTACTGGATGCTTACGCAGGAGAAAGTCAGGCTCACATGAGATATCAAATTTTTGCTGATGTGGCAGAAAAGGAAGGTAAGCCTAATATTGCCAAACTTTTTCGGGCTATTTCCTATGCAGAGCTAGTACATGCTACCAATCACTATAAGGCGCTGGGGGAAGTAGGAGATACAGTAAAGAACCTGGATAAGGCAATTGAAGGGGAGACTTTTGAAGTTGAAGAGATGTATCCTGCGTATAACGCTGTTGCAGAACTTCAGCAGGAGTCGGGGGCCAAAAAAAGCATTCATTATGCTATTGAGGCAGAAAAGATACATGCAAAACTTTATGCTGAGGCAAAAGAGGCAGCATTAAAAGGGGAAGACTTAAAAATTTCTAAAGTGTACATATGTCCTGTATGTGGATATACATCAGTAGACGTGCTTCCAGAAAAATGTCCTATCTGCGGAGTGCCAAAAGAAAAATTTGTAGCCTTTTAAAGTGCGCTTTTTAGCGCGCTTCAGGCTGTTGACAAACTTAAAGAAGTGGCATTTTGTGTGTAAATGCGACTTGTTGTCAAAGCGGTAACTAAA
>NZ_JBNATX010000015.1:0-42504 GCF_049701115.1 Caldanaerobacter sp.
CCGGTACCCCGCCTGAGCCTGAAAAGTGAGCCTTAGTTTAGTCGCTTTGCAACTCTGGAGCATTAACACAAAATGCCACTTAAATAAGAAGCACTTTGTCAACAGTCTGAGACCACTCGCAAAAGCAAGTAGTTTATTTGATTTTTAAGTATAGTATTGTCTACGAAATTATATATATTTTTTGCCTGTATACGTTATAAAAAATCGCTTTAAAGTATTGAAATTTGGTTTTTAATTGGTTACAATATTAGTGTAAACCATTAAATTTTTTAAGAGAGGGATTTTGTATGTATGAATCTAAAATTAAGGACAAGCTGGTAGATCAACTTTTTGAGGCCATTCTAAAGCTTAGGAACATAGAGGAATGTTACAGATTTTTTGAAGATATTGCTACTATAAATGAGATAAAGGCTTTAGCTCAGAGGTTAGAAGTTGCTAGAATGTTAAGGCAGAAAAAGACCTACATAGAGATTGCAGAAAAAACTGGAGCCAGTACTGCTACAATAAGTAGAGTAAACAGGGCATTGAATTACGGTGCAAATGGTTATAAAATTATATTGGAAAGGTTGGAAGCTGACTCTGAATCCCGGGATTAACTCCCGGCTTTTTTAAAACTTGATTGGAGTGAATAAAATGAGGGATTTTTTGTCGGATTTGAATGAGAAGCAAAAAGAAGCAGTAGTTACTACGGAGGGACCCCTTCTTATTTTGGCAGGTGCTGGCAGTGGTAAGACGAGAGTTATAACTTATCGAATAGCCTATCTCATAAAGGAAAAGAAAGTTTCTCCTTACAATATCCTTGCGATAACTTTTACTAATAAAGCAGCTGAAGAGATGAAGTCAAGAGTTGAAGAACTGCTAGGGTATGTGGGAGACCTGTGGATTTCAACTTTTCATTCGGCTTGTGTGAGGATTTTAAGAAGAGATATTGACAAAATAGGTTATGATAGGAATTTTGTGATTTTTGATACTACTGATCAGAAGGCTTTGGTACAGGAATGTTTAAAAGAGCTCAACTTAAGTGAAAGGCAATACCCTGTTAAGTCCGTCTTAAATGCCATCTCCTCTGCGAAGGACAAAATGATTTACCCGGATGAATACCTAGATTTTTTTGAAGATAACCATAGGAACAGAAAGATAAAGGATATTTATGCGCTATATCAGGAAAAACTAAAAAAGATAAATGCTCTTGATTTTGATGACATAATCATAAAGACTATAGAGCTTTTTAGGCAAAATCCAGAGATTTTAGAGTTTTATCAGAGAAAATTTAGGTATATAATGGTCGACGAGTATCAAGATACCAATGCCCCTCAATATTATTTTGTCAATTTACTGGCGCAAAAACACAGGAACTTATGCGTTGTAGGAGACGATGACCAGAGTATATACGGTTGGCGGGGAGCCGATATAAAGAACATACTTAACTTTGAAAAAGATTATCCTGATGCAAAAGTAATAAAATTGGAGCAAAACTATAGGTCTACAAAGACGATACTCAGTGCTGCAAATTCTGTCATTGACAATAATATTTATAGGAAGAAAAAGGTGCTTTGGACTCAAAATGAAGAGGGAGACAAGATAATTCTTTGTGAGCTGGAGAATGAGAGAGAAGAGGCAGAGTTTGTAATACAAGAAATAATGAGGATAAAAGAGAGAGAAGGCAGGAGTTTTAAGGATTTTGCCATACTTTACAGGACAAATGCCCAGTCAAGGCCTTTTGAGGAGGTTCTCATAAAGCTTAGGGTTCCGTATAAAGTGGTAGGAGCCTTCAGGTTTTATGATAGAAAAGAGATAAAGGATGTACTCGCTTATTTAAGGCTTATAGTGAATCCCTATGATGACATTTCTTTTAAAAGAATAGTTAATGTACCTAAAAGAGGTATTGGGCCTGCTACTATTGAGGCTTTAGAGGATGTGGCAAGAGAAAAAGATACCAGTCTTTTTTTTGCTATAGATCATGTAAAAAATGTGAGAAGCAAAGCAAGCTTAGTGGAATTTAAAGAATTTATTTTGGAGCTTATGGTTAAAAAAGATTCAATGAGTGTGAGCGATTTGATAAAATATATACTGGATGCTACAGGATATGTAGAAGAACTTAAAAAGGATTATGAAGATTCAGAGGAACGAATAGAAAATTTAGGTGAATTTTTAAATGCTGCATATGAATTCGAACAATCTTCCGATGATAAGTCCTTAGAGGCTTTCCTTTCTAGTATCACTCTGGTATCTGACATAGATATGGCAGGAGAAATTGGTGAAAGCGTGGTTTTAATGACAGTGCATTCTGCAAAGGGCTTGGAATTTCCCGTTGTATTCATGGTAGGAATGGAAGAGGGTTTATTCCCTTCCTACAATTCTTTTGACAATTACGAAGATTTAGAAGAAGAAAGACGCCTGTGCTACGTTGGAATCACAAGGTCTAAAGAAAAATTGTATTTAACTTATGCGAGGCAGAGAAACCTATATGGAAGGTCTTCGTATACTTCCTATTCCAGGTTTATAAGCGAGATACCTCAGCACCTTCTGATAAAACATGGAGAAAAGTCCTCCAGGCAGGGTACCGCAGGTGTCAGGACTTTTTCAGAGACTTACAACAGAAGTTTTTCTTTGGGGGATAAGGTAGAGCACAAAATATGGGGAATTGGAACTGTAGTGAAAGTCGAGGGGGAAGAGATTACTGTGGCTTTTCCGAATGTAGGAATAAAAAAGTTGGATTTAAAATTTGCTCCTATTAAAGCTATTTCATGAAGGCGGAGGGAATTTTATGGATAGGGAAGAAGCGAAAAAAAGAATAGAGGAGCTCAGAGAAAAGATAAATTATCACAATTACAGATACTATGTTTTGGATCAACCAGAGATTTCTGACTATGAGTATGACATGCTCATGCGGGAACTTATAGAACTGGAAGAGAAATATCCAGAGTTTAAAACAGAGGACTCTCCTTCTCAAAGAGTAGGGGGGGAGCCTCTTGAGGAGTTTGAGCCTTTTACTCACATAGTTCCTATGCTAAGCCTTTCCAACGCCTTTTCAGAAGAAGAAATAAGGGATTTTGACAGAAGAGTGAAAGAAGCGGTCGGGGAGACGAGTTATGTCGTTGAACCCAAGATAGATGGTTTATCCGTTGAATTGGTATATGAAAATGGGATACTGTCAGTAGGGTCTACTAGGGGCGATGGGATTGTAGGAGAGAATGTGACGCCAAACTTAAAGACGATAAAATCCATTCCTTTGAGGCTAAAAGAGCCTATTAACGTGGTGGTAAGAGGAGAAGTCTTCATGCCCAAGGCTTCTTTTGCCAAGTTGAACGAGGAAAGGGCAGAAAAGGGAGAGCCTCTTTTTGCCAATCCAAGGAATGCTGCTGCTGGGTCTGTAAGGCAGTTAGATCCGAAAATTACTGCAAAAAGGGACTTGGACATTTTTATATTCAACCTTCAAAAGATTGAAGGCAGGTCTTTTAAAACTCATGTAGAAGCCTTACAATTTCTGAAAGATCAGGGGTTTAAAGTTATTCCTCTTATAAAAGAGTGTTCTACGATAGAAGAGGTGCTTGAAGCCATAAAAGATTTAGGAGAAAAGAAGGAATCTTTGCCCTACGATATAGATGGGGCTGTGGTGAAGGTCAATGAATTGGATAAAAGAGAAATTTTAGGACAGACTGCTAAAGACTACAGGTGGGCGATAGCTTTTAAATACCCTGCAGAAATGAAGAAGACCAAGCTTTTAGACATAGTAGTACAAGTAGGGAGAACAGGTGCCCTTACCCCTACTGCTGTGCTCGAGCCCGTTGTTATTTCTGGGTCTGTAGTAAGTAGGGCTACTTTACACAATGAAGATTACATAAAAGAAAAGGATATAAGAATAGGGGATACAGTGATTGTGCATAAAGCAGGTGGCATAATTCCAGAAGTAGTAGAGGTGGTCAAGGAAGAAAGAACAGGCAACGAGAGAGAATTTGTCATGCCTGATAGATGTCCCGAATGTGGTGCTCTTGCCATAAGACTTCCAGGCGAAGCAGTGCGAAGATGCACGGGGCTTAACTGCCCTGCTCAGATTGCGAGAAGGATAATTCATTTCGCTTCAAAAGACGCCATGGATATAGAAGGACTGGGCCCTGCTATAGTGAACCAGCTGCTTTCAAAAGGTCTTATACACAATGTGGCAGACCTCTACTACCTTAAGTATAGAGATTTAATTACTCTTGAAAGGATGGGAGATAAATCTGCCAGAAATCTACTGGAAGCAATTGAAAAAAGTAAAAAGAGGGATTTGGACAGGCTCCTTTTTGGCCTTGGTATAAATTTGATAGGTAGCAAGGCTGCTCAGGTGATTGCAGAGCATTTTAAAAGCATGGACAACATAATGAAGGCGAAATACGAAGATTTTCTTGAGCTTCCTGATGTAGGTCCTAAAATGGCGCGAAGTATAGTTACTTTCTTTTCCCAAGAGCAGAATAGAAAGGTAGTAGAAAGATTAAAAGAAGCTGGAGTAAATATGGAGAAGCTTTCTACGGCTAAAGTGAATAATATATTTGAAGGTAAGACCTTTGTGCTTACGGGAACGCTTAAAAATTACACTAGGGATGAAGCGACAAGGCTTATTGTAGAGAGAGGAGGTAAGGTAACAAATTCGGTAAGCAAAAAAACAGACTATCTCGTAGTAGGTTCTGAGCCTGGCTCCAAGCTTAGAAAAGCACAGGAACTTGGAGTTAAGATAATTGGGGAAGAGGAATTTGAAGCCATGCTGAAAGGAGATATCCAACCGTAGATTTTTGTGGTAAACTATATGTGAAGAATTGATAAAGGGAGTGATAAAATGGCGATAAGCAGGGAGGAAGTAGAGCACATTGCTAAGCTTGCCAGATTGAAATTTAACGAGGAAGAGATAGAGGTGATGGCGGAAGAGCTTGGCAAGATACTGGATTATGTTAACAAGTTGAAGGAGCTTTATACAGAAAATGTTGAGCCTACAGCTCATGTGGTTCCAATACATAATGTTTTTAGGGAAGACGAAGTCAAGCCTTCCATGCCTAGAGAAAAGGTCTTGATGAATGCTCCTTTTACGGAGCAGGGTTGTTTTAAAGTGCCAAAGATCATAGAGTGAGGAGGTTTGTAAATTGGAGTTATATAATCTGACGATACACGAGCTCAAAAAACTTCTCCATAAAAGAGAAGTAAGTGCCAAAGAGGTTACAGAGTCATATCTCGAAAGAATAAAGGAAGTAGAGCCTAAAATAGATGCTCTTGTGACAGTGACAGAAGAATTTGCTTTGCAAAGAGCCAAGATTGCAGATGAGATGATAAAAAAAGGAGAGGCAAAAGATCTGACAGGGATTCCTGTGATAATAAAAGATAATATTTCAACAGAGGGCATAAGAACTACTTGTTCTTCCAAAATGCTAGAAAATTACATACCCCCCTATAACGCTACGGTTGTAGAAAGGCTTTTAGGGGATGGGGCAGTCATCCTGGGCAAGTCTAATTTAGATGAATTTGCCATGGGGTCTTCAACAGAAAATTCTGCCTTCAAGACAACAAAAAATCCCTGGGATCTGTCTAGAGTTCCGGGAGGTTCTTCTGGAGGTTCTGCTGCAGCGGTTGCAGCTTCGGAGGCAGCTTTTGCCTTGGGGTCTGATACAGGAGGGTCTATAAGACAGCCTGCTTCTCTTTGTGGTGTGGTGGGAATGAAGCCTACTTATGGTTTGGTGTCAAGATATGGACTTGTGGCTTTTGCTTCTTCTTTAGATCAGATAGGACCATTTACGAAAGATGTTACCGATTGTGCGATTGTGATGAACTCTATTGCCGGTCATGACCCTATGGATTCTACTTCTGTAAAGATTGACAAGCCTGATTATACTTCCTATCTTAAGGAGGAGATAAAGGGACTCAAGATAGGAGTTGCAAAAGAATTTTTTGGATCTGGAATTGAGGAGGGCGTAAAAAAGACTGTAGAAGAGGCCATAAAAGTATTTGAAGACTTGGGAGGAGAAATAGTAGATATTTCAATCCCCTATGTAGAATACGCACTGCCTGCATATTATATAATTGCTTCGGCAGAAGCAAGCTCGAATTTAGCTAGATATGACGGAATAAGGTATGGTCACTTTGCGAAAAATTATGAAGACCTCATAGATATGTATATGGTTGCAAGAAGCGAAGGTTTTGGTAAAGAAGTGAAAAGGAGAATAATGCTTGGCACATATGCTTTAAGCTCTGGCTACTATGATGCCTATTACAAAAAAGCATTAAAAGTGAGGACCCTTATAAAAAACGATTTTGAAAGGGCTTTTGAAAAGTGCGATGTGATAGTAGGGCCAACGAGTCCCACAGTAGCTTTTAAAATAGGGGAAAGAGCAAATGATCCGCTTTCGATGTATTTGGCAGATATATATACGGTTTCAGTGAATATAGCAGGGCTTCCAGCTATATCCATACCCTGTGGGCTATCTGATGGTCTTCCAGTGGGACTCCAGATAATCGGAAAACATTTCGATGAAGGGACTGTATTAAATGTGGCGTATGCCTTTGAGAAGGCTTACAAATTTGATGCCAAGCCGCAGGCTATAGGAGGTGGAAAGGAATGAATTACGAAGCAGTGATCGGATTAGAGGTTCACGCAGAACTTTTGACAGAGAGCAAGATATTTTGTGGATGTAGCACCAAATTTGGCAGCGAACCAAATACGCAGGTATGTCCGGTATG
Organism: Caldanaerobacter sp.; assembly: GCF_049701115.1. Classification (NCBI taxonomy): domain Bacteria; kingdom Bacillati; phylum Bacillota; class Clostridia; order Thermoanaerobacterales; family Thermoanaerobacteraceae; genus Caldanaerobacter; species Caldanaerobacter sp. The sequence continues at coordinate 6,706 of NZ_JBNATX010000015.1, forward strand.
CCTTGGTCTGCCAGGTACTTTACCTGTTTTAAATAAAAAAGTAGTGGAATACGCGGTTAAGGCAGGTCTTGCCTTGAATTGTACTATTGCTAATTTTAGCAAGATGGACAGAAAAAATTATTTCTATCCCGACCTTCCAAAGGCATATCAGATTTCCCAATACGACCTTCCACTTTGCAGCAATGGGTACATAGAGATAGAAGTAGAAGGTGGTACAAAGAAAATAGGTATAAAAAGGATACACATTGAAGAAGATGCTGGAAAGCTCCTTCATGAAGGCACGGATGGGTCATTAGTGGACTACAATAGGGCTGGTGTTCCTTTGATTGAAATAGTTTCAGAACCAGATATCTCTACCCCTGAAGAAGCTTATCAGTATCTTGTCAAATTAAAGAGCATATTAGAGTACACAGAAGTGTCCGATTGCAAGATGCAGGAAGGGTCATTGAGGGTAGACACAAATGTTTCTGTAAGGCCCGTTGGGACAAAGGAACTTGGAGTAAAGATTGAACTTAAAAATTTAAATTCCTTTAAAGCCGTACAAAAAGCATTGGAGTACGAGATAAAAAGACAAATAAAGGTTTTAGAAGAGGGAGGTACTATAGTTCAGGAGACTCGCAGATGGAATGAAGCAAAAGGTATTACTGAGCCAATGAGGACCAAAGAGGAAGCACATGACTACAGGTATTTCCCAGAGCCTGACTTGGTGCCAATAATTGTTACAGAAGAATGGAAAGAGGAAATAAGAAAGACTCTGCCGGAGATGCCTGATGCTAAAAGAGAGCGTTTCATGAGGCAATATGGCTTGCCTGAATATGATGCTAAAGTCATAACCTCTTCAAAGAAGATGGCTGACTTCTTTGAAAAGTGTGCTTCAAATTATCACTCTCCAAAGATAGTGAGCAACTGGTTGATGGGAGAATTTGCACGCCTTTTAAATGATACAGGTAAAGAAATGGATGAAGTGCCAGTTACTCCAGATATGCTAATAGAGCTTTTAAAACTTGTTGATGATAATGTTATAAGTGGATCTATCGCGAAGACAGTCTTTGAGGAAATGTTTTTTACAGGTAAAGATCCACAAAGTATAGTAGAAGAAAAGGGTTTAAAGCAGATAGCCGACGAAGATGAATTGAGGAAAATTGTCAAAAAAGTTATAGAAGAAAATCCAAAATCCGTAGAAGATTACAAAAAAGGGAAAGAGAAAGCATTGGGCTTTTTAGTAGGGCAAGTGATGAAGGAGACGAAGGGTAAAGCGAATCCGCAGCTTACAAATCAGCTTCTAAAAGAAGAACTTTCAAAATAGCCTGCACAAATTGCAGGCTATTTTTTAATAATCTGACAATTACAATATCAATCTAAACCTTAAACAATTTTCACTGAATTTCTACAATATTATTGCCAAAATACCTTCTTGATGATATAATTTATCTAAAATTTGCGCGCCGCGGCGCATGGGCTTTTGCGTTGAATAGAGAATTTCAAAATAAATTTTAATTCTTCCAATTTTATTAGAGATTCTTGAATAGTAAAATAATAATTTATTCTTTTGAATTTGCAATTTTGATAATAAAAAATTTATTTAAATTTGTAGAAGGAATTTTAAAAGTTTTGGCTAATATAATTTAATATACGGACAAGTAAAGAAATACGCTGGGGGTGAGAGATTTTTTGGTTCGTTCGGGGGAGAAATTTTTTAATAATAAAATTAAAAGAGAGGGAGGCCGTTTAATGAGTAAAAAATCTTTAATTTTAATGTTTACTTTCCTGTTTATCCTATCTTCTGTTCTCTTCATAGGATGTTCAGGACAGCCTACAGCACCTACACAAACCTCCTCGAAACAGCTGACAGACGAACAGGTTTTGAACATAAACCTTGGGGAAGAACCGCCGAACCTTGACCCTCAAAAGGCTACAGACGTTGTATCTTTTGATGTTTTAAATGCTACTTTGGAAGGATTGGTTAGACTCAACAAAGAAGGGAAAGTTGAGAAAGGATCAGGGCTGGCACTTGATTGGGAGATTTCACCAGATGGATTAAGGTATGTTTTCCATTTGAGAGATGCAAAATGGAGCGATGGTACTCCAATTACCGCTCACGATTTTGAATATGCATGGAAAAGAGCACTGGATCCTGCAACGGGTTCTCAGTATGCTTACATGCTTTTCTACTTAAAGAATGGGGAAGCCTTTAACGCAGGAAAAGCAAAGGCTGAGGATGTGGGAGTTAAAGCTTTAGACGATAAAACGCTGGAGGTCATACTTGAGAGGCCAGCACCTCAGTTTTTAGGACTTACTGCTTTTGGGACTTATTTACCAGCCCAAAAGGCTGCGATTGAAAAATTTGGAGACAAATATGGAAGCTCTCCTGATACAATGGTTTACTCCGGACCTTTCATGGTAAAAGAGTGGAACCACGAACAGAATATAGTGCTAGTAAAAAACCCCAATTATTGGGATAAAGACAATGTAAAACTTGAAAGAATAAACATGGATATGTTAAAGGATGAAAATGCTATAGTGCAGAAGTATGAGGCTGGAGAATACGATGCTATAGGCGTGCCAGGCCAGTATATAGACAAGTATAAGAATGATCCGAATTTCCATCAGATGGCAGAAGCGGTGACTTTCTATCTCCAGTTTAACAATGAAACAGGGGTATTTAGAAATGTGAACTTGAGGAAAGCTTTCACATATGCTATAGACAGGCAAGCTTTTGTAGACAATGTTTTAAAGAACGGATCAATTCCTGCTCTTGCCCTTGTTCCTCCTGGCATTCCTGGGGAGAAAGAGGAGTTCAGGAAAGAGGGCGGCAACTACTTTAAGGACAATGACGTAGCAACTGCTAAAGAATTGTTTGAAAAAGGACTTAAAGAATTAGGGCTTGAAAAATTGCCGGAGATAAAATTTGTTGCAGGAGATAGCGATGCTGCAAAGAAGCACTCACAAGTGTTGCAAGAGTTCTGGAATAAAAATCTAGGAGTAAAGGTCAATATAGTGAACGTTGCTTTCAAAGTAAGACTCGACATGATGGACAAAGGAGATTTTGACATAGTTTATGCGGGATGGGGAGCAGATTATAACGATCCAATGACATTCCTTGATTTGTGGGTGACTGGCGGTGGTAACAACAGTGCTCGCTATAGTAATCCAAAATATGATGAGCTCATAAAGAAGGCAAACTCCACAAATGATAATGCAGTAAGAATGAGGGCAATGCATGAAGCAGAAAAGCTCCTCATGGAAGATATGCCAATAGGACCACTCTATTTCAGAGGAAGAGCATATCTGCAAAGACCATATGTTCATGATTGGGTAAGATTCCCTGTTGGCGTAGACAACGAGTGGAAGTGGACCTACATTGAAGGAAAGAACAAGTAAGAAATTCGGCCGGGCTTCTAGCCTGGCTGAATTTTTTTGAAATTCAACAACGATTTTATACTTTACAAAATATTTTCTTGATTTAATCAAAACAAAGTTACATAATATTTAGAGGAGAAGGAACGATTTATTTTTATAAAACTTTAGTGTAATAAAATTACATTATTTTATAGTTATTATTGAGTTTTTACTTATGATAAATTTTCAACAAAAAATTTTTAAGTTTCAACAAAAAATTGAAGGATTTTTTGATTTTGTGTCTAATAAATAATTATATAGAGAAAAGCTTTTCTTAAATACATTTTTTTGTGTATTGATTCTCTGTACTAAATGATATAAAATGTTATATATCAAACTGTATGCAAGCCCTTCGATACGGGGAATGGGTCAAGGAGAATGATGTAGCTTTAGAGGGGGGTCAAGTCATTCTAAATTTCAAAGGAGGAGAAGGGCATGATAAAAGTAAAGAAGCTTGTAGTTTTAGCACTCGCGCTGGTTTTAGCGCTAGGAGCACTGCTAGCTGGATGTGGTAATCAGGGCGGTACTGCTACTTCGTCGCAGGGACAGAGTGAGCAGGTGCTCAATCTAAACCTGGGTGAAGAGCCACCGACACTGGACCCGCAAAAAGCTACAGATGAAGTTTCTATCACTGTTTTAAACGCTGTATTGGATGGGCTTGTAAGGTACAACAAAGATGGAAAAATCGAAAAAGGTTCAGGGCTTGCGAAAGATTGGAAGATATCTGACGATGGGCTAACTTACACTTTCTATTTAAGAGACGCTAAATGGAGTGATGGTAATCCTATTACGGCTTACGACTTTGAATATGCCTGGAAAAGAGCATTAGATCCTAAAACTGCGTCTCAGTATGCATACCAGCTTTTCTACATCAAAGGAGCAGAAGAGTATAACTCTGGTAAAGGAAGCGCTGATAACGTTGGAGTCAAAGCACTAGATGATAAGACTTTGCAGGTAACATTAAAGGCACCAGCACCTCAGTTTTTAGGACTCACTTCTTTTGTAACCTATTTGCCACTTGAAAAGTCTGTATATGAAAAATACGGCGACAAAGTAGGTTCTGACCCAAGTACAATGGTATTTAGCGGTCCATTTATTATAAAAGAGTGGAACCATGAGCAGAACATTGTGTTAGAGAAAAACCCCAATTATTGGGATAAAGACAATGTCAAACTTGATAAAATAAACTTCTCAATGATTAAGGATAATAACTCTCTTGTCCAAAACTATGATACAGGTGCATTGGATTCTATCTTCGTACCAGGAGATTATATAGATAAATACAAAAATTCTCCGGAGTTTCACACTTATGCCTTAGCTACAGTTTGGTATTTGCAGTTTAACAACAAGGATAAGATATTCAAGAATGCAAATATAAGGAAGGCATTTACTCTTGCAGTAAACAGGGACCTTTTCGTAAAAGAAGTTATGAAAAACGGGTCGATTCCTGCAGAAGCAATAGTGCCTCCAGGTATTCCAGGTTACAATGGAGATTTTAGAAGTGAGGCAGGACCTGGCTACTTCAAAGACAATGATGTGGCTCAAGCTAAGGAATACCTTAAGAAGGGGCTAGAAGAGCTTGGACTTTCTAGTCTACCAACAGTAAAGTTCCTGACGGGAGACAGTGACACGGCAAAGAAATACTCTGTGGCTTTGCAGCAGATGTGGAATCAAGCTCTTGGCGTACAGGTAGAAATTCAGAATGTGGCTTTCAAGGTTAGACTTGACATGATGGACAGGGGAGATTACCAGATTGTTTTGGCTGGTTGGGGTGCTGACTACAACGATCCAATGACTTTCCTCGATATGTGGGAAACTCATAACGGTAATAACACGGCTTTCTACAGCAATCCAGAGTATGATAAACTGATAGAGCAGGCAAAGGTAAATGGCGATCCAAAATCAAGAGTGGAAGAAATGATTCAGGCAGAAAAAATACTCATGCAGGATATGCCGATTGGTCCTCTCTGGTTCCAGGCAAGGGCTTATGTAGTGAAACCCTATGTAAAAGACCTCTACTTCCCAGCATTTGGACCTGATTGGGAGATGAAGTGGACTTACATTGAGGGCAAAAAATAACGAATAATCTTTAAAATACGCGAATATATATGGCTTTAAGCCATATATATTCGCTGTATATTTAAATTAAAACTTCTCTGGAGGTGTAAAGATTTGCTGCGCTATACTTTAGAGCGGACTTTATACATGATCATCACTTTGTGGGTCATTGTAACTTTGACGTTTTTCTTAATGCATATGATACCTGGTGACCCCTTTACAAGCGAGAAAAAAGTACCTGAGCAAATAAGGCAAAATATGCTTGCTAAATACCACCTTGACAAGCCTTTAATCGTCCAGTACGGCTATTATCTGCGGAATCTGCTTCATGGGGATTTGGGTATTTCTTTAAAATATTTGAACAGGACGGTTAATGAAATAATAAAAACGGGCTTTCCTGCGTCATTTCAAATAGGAATGCAGTCCATTATAATAGGAGTATTTTTGGGACTTCTCCTTGGAATCGTAGCGGCTCTCAATAGAAATGGTTTTTGGGATTATGTATCTATGATTCTTGCCGTTATAGGTAGATCTGTTCCCAATTTTATAATCGCTACTTTGCTTCAGTTCTGGCTGGCTTCTAAGTGGAAATTGTTCCCTGTATCTGGATGGGGGACCTTCTCCCATACGGTTTTACCTTCTATAGCTTTATCTTTTGCCTCATTAGCTATTATTTCGCGTTTGATGAGAGCGAGCATGCTAGATGTTATCGGACAGGATTATATAAAAACTGCAAAGTCGAAGGGACTTTCATCTTTTGAAATTGTATGGAGGCATATGATAAGGAATGCTATTTTACCCATCATAACTGTCATGGGACCTTTGACTGCTGGTATTGTTACGGGTACTTTTGTGGTAGAAAGAATTTTCGGTATTCCTGGACTTGGAAAGTACTATGTCCAGAGTATCTACAATAATGATTACACGATGATATTGGGTACTACTATTTTTTACAGTGCTATACTTGTGTTTTTAGTATTTGTAGTAGATATAACTTACGGTTTGGTTGATCCGAGAATAAGACTTGCTAAGGGAGGTAAGTGAAGTGTTAGAAATTACGCGCGATAAGTTTGAGATAGTTGGACCTAATGTAGAAGAAAGCCAAGCCATAGTAAGACCCAGTATGAGCTACTGGCAAGATGCCTGGAGAAGGCTTAAAATGAACAAAGTGGCCATGGCCTCCCTGGCATTTCTGATTTTCTTGGGGATAATGGCTATTATAGGTCCCTATTTACTTCCCTATAAATATTCGGACCAGAATCTCTTGCTGACAAACAGGCCCCCTTCTGCTGAACATTGGTTTGGCACGGATTATCTGGGTAGAGACCTCTTTGTAAGGACCTGGATGGGAGCGAGGATTTCACTTACTATTGGTATTGCGGCAGCATTATTAGACGGTGTGATAGGAGTCATATACGGTGGGATTTCTGGATATTTCGGCGGCCAAGTTGACAATGTGATGATGCGTATAGTTGATGTACTCTACGGTATTCCATATCTTATTCTTGTTATACTTTTAATGCTTGTTATGGGCCCAGGAGTTGTGACAATAATCGTCGCAATGGTCATGACCGGTTGGGTTGGGATGGCGAGACTTGTAAGAGGGCAAGTTTTACAACTAAAGGAACAGGAATTCGTGATGGCAGCAAAGACTTTGGGGGCATCTCCTGGAAGAATAATTTTAAAGCATTTAATACCAAATACTATTGGTCCAATAATAGTTAGTATAACTTTTGACGTACCTGCGGCTATATTCACAGAGGCATTCTTAAGCTATATAGGGCTTGGTGTACAACCTCCTCTGGCGAGCTGGGGAACCCTGGCTAGCGATGCCACAAACGTGCTACTTCTATATCCTTACCAGCTTTTCTTCCCGGCATTTTTCATAAGCATGACAATGCTTTCCTTTAACCTGTTAGGCGATGGATTAAGAGACGCACTGGATCCAAGGTTGCGCAAGTGAGGAGGAATAAGGAATGGAGAAAAGAGAGGTCCTTTTAAAGGTAGAAAATTTAGAATATTCCTTTGACACTTACGCCGGGGAAGTCAAAGCCGTAAGAGGAGTGAGCTTTGAGGTTTACAAGGGTGAAACCCTCGCTATAGTGGGTGAATCTGGTTGCGGTAAATCTGTTACGATGCATGCAATAATGAAGCTCAATCCGGAGCCTCCAGGTAGACTTAAAGGCGGTAAGATAATCTTTGACGGTAAGGATATTACTAATTATACAGATAAAGAAATGCAAGCCATAAGAGGGCGAGAAATTGGAATGATCTTTCAAGACCCTATGACTTCTTTGAATCCTACCATGACTGTGGGAAGGCAGATAGCAGAAGTTATACTAAAGCACGAAGATGTGACAAAGGCTGAAGCAATGAGAAGGGCTAAGGAAATGCTGGATATAGTCGGGATACCTAATGCAGATAAAAGAATCCACCAGTATCCCCATGAATTTTCTGGTGGAATGAGACAGAGAGCCATGATAGCGATTGCCCTCGCTTTAAAACCCAAGCTCCTAATAGCAGATGAGCCTACCACTGCTCTTGATGTGACGATACAGGCTCAGATCTTGGACCTTATGAAAGACCTGCAGAAACAGTTTGGTACCTCTATAATCATGATTACCCATAATCTAGGAGTTGTTGCCGATATTGCAGATAGAGTTGTTGTGATGTATGCAGGTAAGATAGTGGAGAGAGGGACTGTAGAGGAAATATTTGAGCATCCTCAACATCCATATACATGGGGACTTTTGAGATCTGTTCCTAGGCTGGATGCTAAGAAAAAGGAAAAGTTGATTCCTATAATTGGTACACCGCCAGACTTGTTTTCGCCGCCACCAGGATGTCCGTTTGCGGCAAGGTGTGATTATGCTATGAAAATATGCTATGAAATGCCTCCAGAGGTCACTGTAGAGTCTGAAACTCATGATGTGGCTTGCTGGCTCAAGCACCCCTATGCTCCAAAAGTAGCAAATCCTGTAGAAACGGGGGTTGCATCAAATGAGTGAAAACAATGTGTTGCTTGAAGTGAAAAACCTCAAAAAATACTTTTATGTAAAGGGTGGAGTGCTGAAAGCCGTAGATGATGTAAGTTTTGCTATAAAAAAAGGTGAGACATTAGGACTCGTGGGAGAATCGGGGTGCGGCAAGTCTACTACAGGGCGTACCATTATAGGACTTTATGAACCAACATCCGGAGAAGTCATCTTTGATGGGGAAAAAGTTGATTACTCCAGTTTTGAAAACAGGAAAAAGCTTGCAAGAAGGCTTCAAATGATATTCCAGGACCCTTATGCTTCTCTTAATCCGCGTATGACGGTGGGGGATATAATAGGGGAAGGAATTGATATACACGGCCTTTATACTGGCAAAGAGAGGATGGAAAGAATATACCAGCTTTTGGAGATGGTAGGGCTTAACAGAGAGCATGCTAATAGATTCCCCCATGAATTTTCTGGAGGGCAAAGACAAAGGATTGGAATTGCAAGAGCCATGGCGATAGAACCGGAATTCATAATAGCAGACGAGCCTATCTCTGCCCTTGACGTTTCCATTCAGGCACAGATAGTCAATCTGCTGATGGAATTACAGCACGAAAAGGGGCTTACCTACCTTTTCATCGCTCATGACCTCAGCATGGTAAGGCATATAAGTGACAATGTGGCAGTCATGTATTTGGGCTCTATAGTAGAAATGACAAACAGTGCAGAGCTTTACTCTAATCCGCTTCATCCTTACACCCAGGCCCTGCTTTCGGCTGTGCCAATACCAGATCCTAAGATTCAGAAAAAAAGAGAGAGAATAATACTAGAAGGAGATGTTCCAAGCCCAATAAATCCGCCTTCTGGGTGTAAGTTTAGAACGAGGTGCAAGTATGCCATGGATATATGCAAAGAACAGGCTCCAGAATTAAAAGAGGTTGCCAGCGGCCATTATGTAGCTTGTCATCTTTTCGATAAATAAAGTAATTTCTTGGGGGTTTATTAAACCATTTGCAAGGTTTAGAAGTGGCATTTTGTGTAAAAATGCAGTTTAAAGGCATTAACACAAAATGCCACTTAAAATTATTCAATGCAGAAAGAAGGGGGTTATGTGAATAAAAAGGTTTTATCCATTATCTTAATTTCAGTTTTACTTCTAGGTATGATGATGTGGCATTTTTATGAATATTTAAATGCTTACTCTAGAAATCCTTCAAACATGTGGAGCAAAGACCTTGAGGTTGGAGAAAAGACCCTTAATGCCTCTTCACCACTATTTTATAATGAAGGAAAAGTGTACATATTATGGGCTAAAGAAGAGGGGTTTTGTTTACGAGAGGTTTATCCGGACCTCAAAGAGGAGCAGAAGATAATAGTGAGGGATTTTAAAGAGAGTTCTATAAGAAAAGTCAGGTACAAGGATGGAAAAATATTTTGGATACAGGATGGAAAAGTGAAAGATTTAATCTTGGGTCAGGAAAAAGAGGTAGATTTGGGGCTTAAAGGAGAGGATTTTGCACTGACACAAAATCACCTTTTACTTTCCGATGAAAAGGGGATAAAAATATTTGATTTTTCTATGTCTTCTATATCTTTTCTTCCTTTTTTCAATGTGTCTAAAATTGACGCTTTCGAGGAGGGGGATGTAATATACGTTGGATTCTTAACGGATGACAGGGAGGAAAATAAAATATATTATACTTATTATGATTTAAAAAAAGGGGAATGGAGCAAGGCTGTAGAGATTTATAAGCTTTTTCAGACTAGTACTTCCCATATAGACGATGTGAAAATAGCTTTAGATTCTTCAGGAGTCTATGTTTTTTATCTTATCACTGCAAAAAATGGTTCTTCAGCCTATTATGCCTATTTTCCAATGACAGGGGAAAAAGAAATAGCTCCTTCTAAGATAACTCTTCCTTCCTCAGAGATTATCTCTTTTGACCTTATAAGCCTACCGGAAGGTGTGGTAGGGGCTTTTTCTGCTCCTGTTAAATACCAGGTTTTTGGACCTTTTTCGCAGTCTGGAGTTGAGATTTTATGGGCAAAATTTAAAGGGGGGGAGCTTAAAAAATCGAGTTTTATCACGAAAGAAGGTAAATGGGCTTCGGCTCCCTATTTGATTTCTACACCCCAGGGGATGTTTGTTTCCTGGATAGAAACAGGGGGTTTTTCAAAGTACATAATAAAAGTGGCAAGCACAAATAAAGATTTCATGAAAAAAGTTGGTGGGATAAGAAAGATAGATATAGAAAAGGCCTTCAGCCTTCTTATGTATTCGCTTGCCAGTGCAATTTTTTTGGGGGGCATTATGTCTTTTGTAGTGACCTTCCCCTCGTACCTGTGGCTCATAATAGGATTGTTTTTTGAATCGGGGATTTTTAAAAAAGAATCATTAAATTTTTACATAGCGGTAATACTTTATACAGCTACAAAATATGCCGTTTATCCGCCTAAAGTGTTAAAGACGTTTACTGAGCTTTTTCCTCTGTATAGTCAGATTTTAATTCCCGCTTTTACAGTAGTTTTGGCTTTAATCTTTACAAAAATGTATTTTAAAAAGAGAATCGGCTCAGGATTTGGTGCATTTACTTTTCTATGGATTGTAGACAGTTTGATCACAAATATATTCTATTTGCCATTTATGGTGAAGTGATGTTTTTTGCTGGGATATAATAAGCGCATAAAGCTTCTTTTTCTTTTGAAATAGCATCTTTTAGATTGGTAAAATTATTTTTGTCTTTTATAATCTGAGAAAGATTTGATAAAGTGCACTTTCCGTCCTTTTGATATATACAATCTAAAGTACAATTTATATTCGTCATGGCTTTCACTCCTTCTATACTTATTTTTTGCAGAAAGCTAAAAAATAATCTGTTCTTGTAAAATAGCTACAAAGGTTTTAAAATATAAATGTAGATATATAGAAAGAAGGAAAGGGTTGAAGAAATGAATAGAATAGATGGAAGAGAGTTCAATGAATTGAGGCCAATAAAGATTACTAGAAATTTCAATAAATTTGCTGAAGGGTCTGTATTAATTGAAATGGGCGAGACCAAAGTGATATGTACGGCTTCCATTGAGGATAAAGTTCCGCCTTTCCAGAAAGGCACAGGTAAAGGTTGGATTACCAGCGAATATGGCATGTTGCCCAGAGCAACAGAGGTGAGAAATCCTAGAGAAGTTACGAAAGGGAGACCTTCTGGAAGGACAATGGAAATTCAGCGTCTGATTGGAAGGTCTCTTAGAGCTGTCGTAGATTTAGAAGCTTTGGGTGAGAGGACGATTTGGATTGATTGCGATGTAATACAGGCTGATGGGGGAACGAGGACAGCCTCCATAACAGGATCTTTTATAGCTCTGGCAGATGCCCTCAATAAATTAGTAGAGAAAGGTGAATTGCAGAGGATTCCTCTTAAAAGCTTTGTGGCAGCAGTGAGCGTTGGTATTGTGGAAGGTAACAAGCTTTTAGACCTGTCATTTCAGGAAGATGCCAATGCTCTTGTAGACATGAATGTGGTTATGACAGATAAAGGAGAAATAGTTGAAATACAGGGTACAGGAGAAGGTGGACCTTTTTCAAGAGAGAATTTTGAAGAACTTCTGGATTTAGCAGCTTTTGGTATTGATAAGATAATAAAAATACAAAAAGAAGTGCTTTCAGATATCGCTGACAAAATAGGGGTGGAAAACCGTGAAATTAGTAATAGCGACTCACAATCCCAACAAGGTTAAAGAAATAAAGGATTTTTTTAAAGGCTATACTATAGAAGTTTTGTCTATGAAAGATCTAGGAATAGAAGAGGAAATAGAGGAAGGTGGTAGTACAATAGAAGAAAATGCCCTCATAAAAGCGCGTTTTTTAAAGGATAGAGTGAAAGAGGGGATAATTGTTGCAGATGATACAGGACTTTTCGTGGAGTATTTAGGAGGGCAGCCTGGCGTATATTCCGCCAGGTTTGCAGGCGATAATGCCACTTATGATGACAATAACAGAAAATTGCTAAAATTACTGGAAGGTGTGCCCTACGAAAAAAGAAGGGCTTACTTTAAGACGGTTATTGCTCTGGTAGATGGGGAAAACGAAAAACTTCTAGAAGGAGTATTAAATGGTCATATTTTAGACCATCCGCAGGGAGAAAATGGTTTTGGCTATGACCCTGTGTTTTTTGTGGATGAAATAGGCAAGACCTTGGCGGAACTTTCTCTTGAGGAAAAAAATAAAATAAGTCATAGAGCAAAAGCACTGTTAAAGCTTAAGGAATATATTTTAAAGAGGCTGGAGGAAAATTAAAATGCTTGTAGCAGTTATAAGTGATACGCACGGCATGTTAACACTTGTCAGAAAGAAATTAAAAGAGCTCAAAGGGATAGACTATATATTTCACCTGGGGGACCATGCAGGAGATGGGATAGAACTAGCCAAGGAATTTAATATTTCGCTTGAATATGTGAAGGGAAACTGCGATTTCCCTACAAAAGACGAAATAGATAAAATTGTGGAAGTAGAGGGAAAAAAGATATTACTTACACATGGGCACAGATACTATGTAAAATATGAATATGATACAATACTTGAAAGAGGCAAAGAGCTTGGAGTAGACGCTATCTTCTTCGGTCACACTCATGTTCCTATGATTTCTAAGCACGAAAATATTCTGCTTTTAAATCCGGGAAGCCCTTCTCTTCCGAGAGAGGGGTCTAAAAGGACGATAGCGCTTGTTACAATCGATAAAACAGGTATTTTCCCTAGGCTTTTAAACCTAGAAGAACTTTCAATTTTAAGAAATCCTTGAATGCGGGTTTGCACCAAAAATTTTGAGGCAGAAGTGTTGACAAAGAGAAAACCATCTGATATAATCTAAAACTGTCAGAAGGAATTATAAATAATGCGGGTGTAGCTCAATGGTAGAGCCCCAGCCTTCCAAGCTGGTTGCGTGGGTTCGATTCCCATCACCCGCTCCAGAGATGCGCCTGTAGCTCAGCTGGATAGAGCAACGGCCTTCTAAGCCGTGAGTCGGGAGTTCGAATCTCTCCAGGCGCACCATTTTTTCTGTGGTGGATATAGTTCAGGTGGCTAGAACGCCAGATTGTGGCTCTGGAGGTCGTGGGTTCAAGTCCCACTATCCACCCCATGCTGGGATGTAGCCAAGCGGTAAGGCACCAGACTTTGACTCTGGCATGCGCAGGTTCGAATCCTGCCATCCCAGCCAGGGCGTGACCCATTAGCTCAGGAGGTAGAGCACCTGCCTTTTAAGCAGGGTGTCCCGCGTTCGAATCGCGGATGGGTCACCATCTGATTATGAAAAAGAAAGGGCGTCTTAGGTTGTGCGGGAGTGGCGGAATTGGCAGACGCGCTAGATTCAGGTTCTAGTGCCCGCAAGGGCTTATGGGTTCAAGTCCCGTCTCCCGCACCAATGGGCGGGCATAGCTCAGTTGGCAGAGCATCACCTTGCCAAGGTGAGGGTCGCGAGTTCGAGTCTCGTTGCCCGCTCCAAATTGAATACCAGTATGTTACGTGCGCCATTAGCTCAGCTGGCAGAGCAGCTGACTCTTAATCAGCGGGTCCGGGGTTCGAATCCCTGATGGCGCACCATTTTATATGCGGGCATGGCGGAACTGGCAGACGCGCCAGACTTAGGATCTGGTGGGATTTCCCGTGGGGGTTCAAGTCCCTTTGCCCGCACCATTTTACAGTTTGCAATAGAAATTGGTCACAAAATGGTCACATTTTGCCTACAAACGGAGGACTGCCAACAAGGCAGTTTTTTGTTTTTGCAGAAATTGAGATTTATTGTTTTAGAAGTGTAATAAAATTTGCCTCAGATTTAAAAATCTAGTATCATAATACTAGACTTAATAAAATTTCATCTTTATAATTTATATATGGAGCCTATTCATCTCAACAAAAAAGATACTTTATGATTAAAACATGGGAGGGAGTAGTGATGGAAGTTTTGAGAGTATCAACTAATTCCAATCCTAAGTCTGTAGCAGGTGCGTTGGCAGCTATTGTAAGGGAGAAGTCTGCTGCTGAAATCCAGGCTATAGGGGCAGGTGCGGTCAATCAGGCGGTGAAAGCTATAGCAATTGCTAGAGGATTTGTGGCTCCTAATGGTATTGATTTGGTAATGGTTCCTGCTTTTGTAGAAGTAGAGATAGATGGTGAAAAAAGAACTGCGATGAAATTTATTGTGAAGGCAAGATGATAAAATTTTAATGTGTTTTGTTTTCTATTTTTCTCTTCTTTTGTTTCACAAACTTTTTATGTTATAATATTATAAGTTCAAAAGAATCTATACGAAAGAAAGGAACAGGAGGATCTACTTAATGGGTGCGAATCTTAAGAAAATAGAAAAGAGTATAGCTACTCTTGAGTTTACAATACCAAAAGAAAAATTTGAAGAAGGCTTAGATTACTCTTTTAGGAAAAATGCTTCAAAGTTTAACGTTCCGGGTTTCAGAAAAGGAAAAGCTCCAAGATTTTTAGTTGAGAGATACTACGGTGAAGGAGTCCTTTATGAAGATGCTATAGAATATGTCTTTGATGAGGCGTACAAGGAAGCTTTAAAAACGTTTAATTTAGAGCCTATAGATTATCCTGATATTAACGTTTTGCAAATAGGCAAGGGGAAAGATTTGGTTTTAGAAGCAACTGTTCCAATTATGCCTGAGGTTGAGCTCGGGGAATACAAGGGTATAGAAATTGAAAAAATAGAATATGATGTGTATGATGGAGACGTGGAATATGAATTAGAAAAGTTAAGACAGCAGAACGCTAGAATCATTCCAGTAGAAGGAAGGGCAGCAGAAGAGGGAGACATAGCTATTATTGATTTTGAAGGATATATAGATGGTCAGCCTTTTGAAGGTGGCAAAGGAGAAAATTATGAACTTGAACTGGGAAGTGGAACTTTTATTCCCGGCTTTGAAGAACAGATAATCGGTCATAACATAGGGGAGACTTTTGACATCACTGTGACTTTTCCTGAAGATTACAGGGTAGAAGAATTGAAAGGCAAAACCGCAGTCTTCAAAATAACATTAAAAGGATTAAATAGAAAAGAATTGCCGGAATTAGACGATGAATTTGCCAAAGATGTGAGCGAATTTGAGACTTTAGAAGAATTAAAGCAGGATATAAGGAAGAAGCTAGAAGAAAAAAATAAAAAAGAAGCAGAGAATGAGATGAAAGAAAAAGCAGTGATGAAAGTGGTAGAAAACGCCAAAGTGGATATTCCAGATATAATGGTGGAAAGACAGATAGACATTTCTTTAAGGGATTTGGACTATAATTTGAGATTGCAAGGATTAGATTTAAACACCTATTTATCCATAACTGGTAAGACATTAGAAGACTTGAGAAAAGAAATGTGGGAAAGCGCCCTTAATAGAGTAAAGACTCAGCTTGTAATAGATAAAATAGCGAAGGTGGAAAACATCGAAGTTACGGAAGAGGAGCTAGAGAGCAAACTAAAAGAGCTGGCAGAGAGTTACAGAGTAAATCTGGAAGAATTCAAGAAAAGTTTAACTGAAAGCCAGATAAACGGTATAAAAGAGGATATAGCATACTATAAGACGATTGACTTTATTTTCAATGAGAGTAAAATAGTAAGTAAAGAGGAGTGATTTTATGAGTTTAGTTCCAATTGTAGTGGAGCAGACAAATAGAGGCGAAAGAGCTTATGATATTTTTTCCCGCCTCTTAAAAGACCGCATAGTGTTTCTAGGAGATGAAATTAACGATACGACAGCTAGTTTGGTTATCGCTCAGATGCTGTTTTTAGAAGCAGAGGATCCAGACAAGGATATATGGCTTTATATAAACAGTCCTGGCGGCTCTATTACTGCTGGCCTTGCAATATATGACACGATGCAGTATATAAAGCCGGATGTGGTAACGCTTTGTGTAGGCATGGCAGCATCTATGGCTGCTTTCCTGCTTGCTGCAGGGGCAAAAGGTAAGAGATTTGCACTTCCTAATAGTGAAATAATGATTCACCAGCCCTGGGGTGGGATGCAGGGGCAGGCTACTGACATAAAGATTCATGCAGAAAGACTTTTAAGGTTAAGAGACAAATTAGAAAGGATTCTTTCAGAAAATACGGGGCAGCCTCTTGAAAAGATAAAAGCCGATATGGAAAGAGATTACTTCATGACCGCAGAAGAAGCTAAGGCTTACGGCATAATAGATGACATACTTGTAAGGCAGAAAAAATGAGGCCCCCAGAAGAGGTGAAATTTTATGGCTAAATACGATGACCACAAGCAGTTAAAGTGTTCATTTTGTGGCAAAACTCAGGACCAGGTAAGAAGATTGGTGGCAGGGCCTGGAGTGTATATCTGTGACGAGTGCATAGAACTCTGTCAGGAGATTATAAATGAAGAATTTGAAGAGGATATGGACATGGCTATGAGAGATTTACCAAAGCCAAAAGAAATAAAGGCTTTTCTTGACCAGTATGTTATCGGTCAGGACAGAGCTAAAAAAGCTTTGGCAGTCGCTGTTTACAATCATTACAAGCGCATAAATTCTAAAGTCAAATCAGATGACGTCGAACTTCAAAAAAGCAATATATTACTTCTGGGTCCAACAGGATCTGGTAAAACACTTTTGGCTCAGACCCTTGCTAAGCTTCTAAATGTTCCATTTGCAATAGCTGATGCTACAACTTTAACCGAGGCAGGATATGTGGGAGAAGACGTGGAGAACATCTTATTAAGGCTTATACAAGCTGCCGATTACGATATAGAGAGAGCAGAAAAGGGTATAATCTATATAGATGAAATAGACAAAATAGCCAGAAAGTCAGAAAATCCTTCTATCACCAGAGATGTCTCTGGCGAAGGCGTTCAACAGGCTCTTTTAAAAATACTGGAAGGGACGATTGCCAATGTGCCTCCTCAGGGCGGCAGAAAACATCCTCACCAGGAGTTTATCCAAATAGATACGACAAACATCCTTTTCATATGCGGAGGCGCATTTGAGGGAATAGACAAGATAATAGAATCAAGAATTGGAAAAAAGAGCCTTGGATTTGGCGCGGAGGTTCAAAGCAAGAAGGAAAAAGACGTTGGAGAAATTTTGAAACACATCATGCCAGAGGACCTTCTAAAATTTGGAATGATTCCTGAGTTTATAGGTAGAGTTCCAATAGTTGTAACACTGGATCCTCTGACAAAAGAGGACCTTGTGAGGATACTGACAGAACCAAAAAACGCTCTTGTAAAGCAGTATGAAAAGCTGTTTGAAATGGATGGCGTAAAGCTTGAGTTTGAAAAGAAAGCGCTGGATGTTATTGCTGACATGGCTTTAGAGAGAGGAACAGGTGCTAGAGGCTTGAGGGCTATTCTTGAAGAGATAATGCTGGATGTTATGTACGAGATTCCTTCCGACGAAACCATAGAGAAATGCATCATCACTGAAGAGACTGTCAAAAAGCTTGCACCTCCTACGCTGGTGTATGCAGATGCTCAGAAAATAAGTAGAAAAAGGGCTAAAAAGACTGAATCTGTTTCATAAAAGTGAACTCTTTTACATTAACTCCCCTTCTCCTTCACATACTAAAATAGTGAATGAGAAGGGGTTTGATTATATTGCAAAAAATGAGGTGAGGTCATGGCAGAAAAAAGGTACACACTTCCTATGATTCCACTAAGAGGATTAACGATTTTTCCTTATATGGTAATTCATTTTGATATAGGACGAGAAAAATCCATAAAGGCGCTGGAAGAAGCCTTTATGAAAAACCAGCTTATATTTGTGACTACTCAGAAGGACCCAGAGCTTGAAGACCCATCAATTGATGACGTTTACAAAGTAGGAACTATAACCAAAGTCAAACAGATGCTTAAACTTCCCGGGGAGCTCATAAGGGTTTTAGTAGAAGGTATAAGCAGGGGAGAGATTGACAAAGTTACAAGAGAAGACGAATTTTTTGAGGTGGAGGTAGTTGAAAAAGAAGAGCAGACAGAGATTGAAAAGACTCCAGAGTTAGAAGCATTGATGAGAAGTGTGATCTCTTCTTTTGAAGAGTATGTGAATATGACTTCTCGAGTACCTATTGAAAGCCTATATAGTGTAATTAGCATAGAAGAGCCCGGAAGGCTTGCTGACATGATTGCAGCTCATATTTCTTTGAGCACAGCGCAGAACCAGGAGCTTTTAGAGTGTTTTGACGTAAAAAAGAGGTTAGAGATTTTACTCGGTTTTTTAATGAAGGAGCTCGAAATACTAAAAATCGAAAGAGAAATAAATGCAAAAGTGAAAAGCCAGATTGACAAGCTTCAGAAAGAGTACTATCTAAGAGAACAGCTAAAAGCAATAAAGGCGGAATTAGGGGAGACAGAAGATTTTGACAGTGAAATAGAAGAGTACGAGAAAAAAATTGAGGAAAAGGATTTACCTGAAGAAGTGAGAAAAAAAGCCAAAGAAGAATTAAAGAGACTTTCCAAGATGCCTCCTGGTTCTGCTGAGGCGTCTGTTGTGAGAACTTACCTTGACTGGATACTGGAACTTCCCTGGAACTATGAAACAGAAGACATTCTAGATTTAAAAAGGGCTCAGAAAATACTGGATGAGGACCACTACGGACTCAAAAAAGTAAAGGAGAGGATAATAGAGTTTTTGGCAGTAAGAGCTTTTTACAATAAAGTCAAAAGTCCTATTTTATGCCTTGTAGGTCCACCAGGAGTGGGCAAGACTTCTTTAGGAAGGTCCATAGCTAAAGCTATGAACAGAAAATTTGTAAGGCTTTCTCTTGGAGGAGTAAGAGATGAAGCGGAGATAAGAGGGCACAGGCGTACTTATGTTGGAGCAATACCAGGAGGGATTATAAACTCTATAAAAATTGCAGGTTCAAAGAATCCGGTGTTTTTACTGGATGAGATAGATAAAATGAGTCATGATTTTAGAGGAGACCCGGCTTCTGCTATGCTGGAGGTATTGGACCCTGAGCAGAATGCCACTTTTAGAGACCATTATTTAGATTTGCCTTTTGACTTATCTAAAGTACTTTTTATAACTACAGCCAATACAACTGACACTATTCCCGCGCCTCTTTTGGACAGGATGGAAGTTATATACATATCAGGATACACTGAAGAGGAGAAATTTCATATTGCTAAAGGTTATCTGATACCCAAAATTTTGAAAGAACACGGAGTTTCAGACAATAAGATAATAATACAGGATTCAGCTATTAAAGGAATTATTTCTGAGTATACTCGTGAAGCGGGAGTAAGAGGGCTTGAGAAACATCTTGCCACAATTGTGAGAAAAGCTATAAGAAAGATAATGGAAGACAATGTGCCCTACGTGAAGGTAGGTAAAAAGAACTTGCAGTCTTACTTGGGCAAACCTCTTTTCAGAACTGACAAAACCAATGAAAAGAGCGAAATTGGGACGGTGATGGGACTGGCCTGGACAAGAGTAGGAGGAGAAATTTTGACTGTAGAGGCTTCTGTAATGCCGGGGAGTGGAAAGTTAAATCTTACGGGGCAATTGGGAGACGTGATGAAAGAATCTGCTCAAGCAGGGTTAAGTTATATAAGATCAAATGCCGAGAGACTGGGCATTGATAAAGATTTTTACAAAAATGTCGATATACATATACACGTGCCTGAAGGATCTATTCCAAAAGATGGGCCCTCGGCAGGTGTTACCATGGTGACTGCTATGGTATCGGCTCTTATGAAAGTACCTGTCAGAAAAGATGTAGCTATGACAGGGGAAATAACTTTAACAGGAAGAGTTTTACCTATAGGTGGTGTAAAAGAAAAGGTCCTGGCAGCTCACAGGGCAGGCATAAAAAGAGTGGTTCTTCCTGTGGAAAACAAAAGGGATTTAGATGAAATCCCGCAGAGTGTAAAAAAGAAACTGGAGTTTAAATTTGTAGAAAGAATAGACGAGGTACTGGAGTATGCTTTAATCAAGGAGGAAAAACATGAAAATTAAGACAGCCGAATTTGTGGGAAGTGCTTTTAATGAGAGTCAGTATCCAAAAGACAAAATTCCACAAATAGCGATTGTAGGTAAATCTAATGTGGGCAAGTCCACTTTAATAAATACCGTTTTGGGGAGGAAGAACCTTGCCAAAGTTAGTTCTACTCCCGGTAAGACAAGAGGAATAAATTTTTATCTTATTAACCGAGCTTTTTACATAGTGGACTTGCCTGGTTATGGCTATGCGAAAGTTTCAAAAGAGATGAAAAAACAATGGGCTTATAACATAGAGACATTTCTGAATACCTCTAAAAATTTAAAGCACGCTTTGCTCCTAATTGACATAAGAAGAGAGCCTACAGAAGACGATTTTATGATGATTAACTGGTTTTCTTTTAAAAATTTACCTTTTAGTGTTATTCTAACAAAAGCAGATAAAGTTAACAAATCTGAAGCCAATAAAGCTGTAGAGAATATATGCAAAAGTTTTAGTATTTCTTCTGATAGAGTGATAGTTTTTTCTGCAGTCGAAAAGACAGGGATATCAGAAATACTTAGAATTTTTGAAGAAGTGATTAAAAACTAAAGCTTGGGGAAAGAAATCGTTAAAATTTTGACTATTTTTTAATTAGAACAGATTTAGCAACGCTAAAATTATTGTGTTATACTGTAAAAGGGAGTATAATTTAATTAAGTCATAGTGAAATGGTTTTTATAGCTTGGAGGGGTTTTAATGAAGGGTATGCTGGAGAGCAAGATAAACGAAGAAATGATCAAAATTACAAAAGAGGCTATTGGAAGGGGAGCCGAAGCTGCCAAGACCCGCATTTGTGAAGACATGATTATTGTCAGGCTTAGTAAGTCTTTAACTCATGAGGAGAGGCAAATCATCTCGAATGCAGAGGGGAGAAGACTGGTTAGAGAATTAAGGTATTTGCTGGACGAAGAGATTTTAAAACCCAAATTTACAGAGATGATCTTGAGACTTACTGGCTGCCAGGTTATAGGAGTATATAGAGATATAAACCTTGAAAAAGGCGAGTATGTATATTTATTCGTGCTGGATAAAAATTTAGAAGAAGAATTAAAATCTAGATGATTCTATAAGACTTTACACGATTTTACAGGAAAGTAAATATACTAAATTGAAAAATTTTTGGGCAAATTATATAATTATACGTGTTGGGGGTATGCATTGAGGAGGTGAATTAATTGGAGATAGGCTCTCCAGTAGTATTTACCATACCGCTTTTTGGTGGAATACCTGTCACAGAGACGGTAGTGGTAGAATGGATAGTGATGGCAGTTTTGATTGTTGGTTCTGTTCTTTTGACAAAGGGATGGCAGCTGGTTCCTTCTGGGGTGCAGAATGTAGTGGAACTTATTGTAGATGGCTTTAATAAATTTGTAGAAAGCGCACTGGGGGATCATTGGAAGGATTACGCACCGTACTTGGGAACGGTGGCAGCTTTTTTAACTATTGCAAATACCATAAGCATTTTCGGCTTAACCCCTCCGACAAAAGATTTTAGCACCACATCAGCCCTTGCTATTATGTCTATTACGACAGTCATAATAGCATCTTTAAGGGCAAGGGGTTTTTTTGGGTTTTTAAAGCATTTTTTCAAGTCGCCTATAGACTTATTTATAAACCTTTTAGACCTTTTTGTAAGGCCCTTATCTCTGGCTGCGCGACTTTTTGGCAATATCTTTGGAGCAGTTGTAATAATGACACTTATAGAAGAAGCTGTACCAGTAATTGTACCTGCGTTTATGAGCATATACTTTGACCTTTTCGACGGTCTTTTGCAGATGCTGGTGTTTGTATTTTTGACGATGCTTTATATTGAAGAAGCGATAGAGTAGTGTATAATAAAAGGGGTAAAACGATTAAAAATTTTATATAAAAATAATCAAAAAAGAAAAGGAGTGGATATGAATGAATTTATTGGCTATAGGTGCGGGTATTGCTGCGTTAACAGGAATTGGAGCCGGAATTGGCATAGGTATCGCCACTGGAAAAGCTGTTGAGGCTGTATCAAGACAGCCAGAGGCAAGTGGAAGGATTATGCAACTTCTTTTGTTAGGAGGCGCTCTTGCGGAGGCAACAGCCATTTACGGGTTGCTTGTTGCAATAATGATCATAATCTTCAAGCCATAAAGAAAATACCAAAATTTCCTGATGAAAGAAGGGAAAGCCTTGGAACTTTTTAGTCTCTCCACTTTTGTTTTTACAATTATCAACCTTTTAGTACTTTATTATATCCTCAAAAGGCTTTTGTTTAAGCCTGTTACAAAATTTCTGGAAGAAAGAGAGAATAAAATTAAATCGGCTTTAGAAGATGCTGATAAACAAAGAGAAGAAGCCTATAGCTTAAAAGCACAGTATGAGGAAAAACTTCAGAATGCGGAAAACGAAGGCAGGGCTATAATTGAAAAAGCTAAAAGAGAAGCAGAGGAAAGAGCGAATGAAATCATAAAGAGTGCCAATAAGGAAGCAGAGAGCATAATTGAAAAAGCAAAAGAAGAGGCAGTTCTTGAGAAGATAAAGGCTATGCATGAGCTGAGGGCAGAAATGTCACATCTAATAATAGAAGCTGCTTCTAAGGTTTTAGAGAAAAAACTGCCTGTTGAGGATGAAGACCTCATTAAAGAGGTCATTGAGGAGGCAGGGTCATGGAACAAGTAGTGGCAAAAAGATACGCTTCTGCTCTTTTTGAGGTTGCTGAAAAAGAAAGCAAGGTTAAAGAATACTATGAAGAATTAAAAAAAGCTGTAGAGATATTGCAGATGGACGCCGTATGGAAAATTTTTGTAAATAAAAGTATTGACAAGACAAAAAAGATGGGATTTGTTGAAGAAGTACTGGAAGGTTTTTCAAAGGAAATTGTAAATTTTATCAAAGTAGTGATATCAAAGCACAGAGAAAATATCATCAAAGATATAGTGAAGGAATTTGAGGCTTTGTATAAGGATTACTTTAATATAATGGATGTAAAAGTGATTTCTGCTTATCCTTTAAAAGAAGAAGTGTTAAATCAGGTTAGAGAGAAATTAGAAAAAAGATATAATAAAAAAGTAAATCCGATTCCTGTAGTAGATAAGGAGATCTTGGGCGGATTGAAACTGGTCATTGGTAATACTGTGATTGATGGTTCAATTAAGGCAAGGCTTGAAGCACTTCTCAAGAACATGCGCCAGGCTGTCTAAAATGAATTAAGAAGGTGAAAAGCGTATGGGAATAAGACCAGAAGAAATCAGTTCTGTTTTGGCAGAAAAAATTAAAAATTTTGATTTTAATGTAGAAACTCAAGAGATAGGTTATGTGATTCAATCAGGAGACGGTATAGCTAGGATATACGGACTTGATAATGCTGTATACGGTGAAATGGTGGACTTTGAAGGCGGAGTAGTGGGAATGGTGTTAAATTTAGAAGAAGACACGGTAGGCGTTGTAATACTGGGAGACCCTGAGAAAGTAAAAGAAGGGGATGTAGTAAAAAGAACAGGCCGCATAATGGAAGTGCCTGTAGGTAAAGGACTTTTAGGAAGGGTTGTAAATCCGCTGGGAGAGCCTATCGACGGAAAGGGTCCTATAGAGTACGAAGGGAAAAGGCCCATTGAAAGCCCGGCACCTCCTATAGTGAGAAGACAACCAGTTAATACCCCTCTTCAAACAGGCCTTTTAGCCATTGACTCCATGATACCAATTGGTAGAGGTCAGAGAGAGCTCATCATAGGAGATAGGCAGACAGGTAAGACAGCTATTGCAGTCGATACCATAATTAATCAGAAGGGTCAGGGCGTATACTGTATATATGTGGCAATAGGGCAAAAGGCTTCTACTGTAGCAAGTGTTGTGAATATGCTTGAAAAATACGGTGCAATGGAGTACACCACCGTAGTTGCTGCGACTGCCAGTGAGTCTGCGGCTTTGCAGTATATAGCTCCTTACGCAGGCTGCGCAATGGGAGAGCATTTTATGTATCAAGGGAAAGACGTGCTTGTGGTGTATGATGACCTTTCAAAGCACGCAGTGGCATACAGAACTTTATCACTGCTTCTAAGAAGGCCACCTGGGAGAGAAGCTTATCCTGGGGACGTATTTTACCTGCATTCGCGCTTGCTTGAACGCTCTGCTCGACTTTCTGATGAGTACGGCGGCGGGTCTTTGACAGCTCTGCCGATTGTTGAGACTCAGGCGGGAGACATATCGGCGTACATTCCGACAAACGTCATATCCATAACAGATGGTCAGATATACCTTGAATCAGAGCTTTTCTACAGTGGCATAAGACCTGCTATAAACGTGGGACTCTCAGTATCCCGTGTGGGCGGTGCTGCTCAGATAAAGGCGATGAAAAAGGTTGCAGGACGTTTAAGACTTGAACTTTCACAGTACAGAGAATTACAGGTTTTCGCAAGATTTGGGACTGACTTAGATAAAGCTACTCTTGAGGTTTTGAGGCAGGGCGAGAGAATTGTAGAAATTACGAAACAGCCTCAGTACCAGCCTATGGCTGTGGAGGACCAGGTAATATCGATTTACACTGTGATGAATAGATATGTGACGGATATTGAGGTAAGTGAAGTAAGACCTTTTGTGATGGGACTTTTGAAGTTTTTGGATGAAACTTATCCCGAGATCAAGCAGTCTATAAGGGATACAAAAGACCTCACAAAAGAAACAGAAGAAAAACTCAAAGCTGCGATCCTTGAATATAAGGGAAAGTACGCCGCAAAGGGTGAAAAATAATGGGAAAGAGGGATATAGCTTTAAGAATTAAAAGCGTAAAAGAAGTAAGGAAAATCACAAGAGCAATGTACCTCATTTCTGCCTCGAAATTCCAGAAAGCTAAAGGCATGTTGGACAGAGTAAGACCTTATTACTACAGGGTTCAGGCTGTTATGAAAGATATTTTACTTCATACGGGAGAAGTTACGTCGCGATATCTTGAAAGCAGAGATGTCCCTGAAAAAGAAGATAAAAAGAAGGTCTTTCTAATAATAACAGGAGATAAGGGCCTTTGCGGCGCTTATAACCATAATGTCATAAAAGCGGCTTCGGATCTTATAAAGAACGAACGATCGAATTTAAAACTCATAGGGGAAGTAGGGAGAAGATACTTTGTAAAAAAAGGATATGATGTGGATTTAGACTTTTATTACAATGTTCAGAATCCTACTGTTGACTTGGCGGCGGAGATTGCAGATATTCTTCTTAAAGAATATAACAATGGTGATGCGGATGAAATATGGACCGTATACACTGAAATGAAAGGACTATCGCAAAAAGTAAGGACTTTAAGGCTTTTGCCTCTAGATGTTGAAAACTTTATGACTATTGCTGCAGAGGAAGAAGAAGCCGTGGAGGAGCCTGTTACAATTGACAGCGACATGATTTATGAACCCTCTCCTTCAGAAGTCTTTGATGCCATAGTACCAGAGTATTTGAAGGGGCTTATATATAGCATCTTAGTTCAAGCTTTTGCTTCAGAGCATTTTTCCAGGATGGTGGCGATGGATAGAGCGACTAATAATGCTGATGACATGATAGATAAGCTCACTCTCCTCTATAATAAGGTGAGGCAGGCTTCTATTACGCAGGAGATTATAGAAATAATCACAGGGGCATCTGTGTAAAAAGGAGATGATAATTTGAAAAAGGGATATATTACTCAGGTTATAGGTCCTGTTGTAGATATAAGGTTTGAAGGAGATCTTCCTCCCATATACAATGCCATAAAGATTCCCATGGGAGATAGAGAGCTTGTAGTTGAAGTAGCCCAGCATATAGGCGACAATACGGTAAGATGCGTTGCAATGGGACCTACTGATGGGTTAAGAAGGGGAATGGAATGCATAGACACCGGCGGTCCCATTAAGGTTCCAGTAGGCAAGGGAGTGCTGGGCAGGATGCTTAATGTCTTGGGGCAGCCCATTGACGAGATGGGTGAGATAAAAAACGTAGAATACATGCCAATTCATAAAAAACCGCCTTCTTTTGAGGAGCAAAACCCTGCGACGGAAATTTTGGAAACGGGAATAAAAGTAATTGACCTCCTTACACCTTATCCAAAAGGTGGTAAGATAGGACTCTTTGGCGGTGCAGGTGTTGGAAAGACAGTCCTTATAATGGAGCTCATAAGAAATGTCGCTATTGAGCACGGCGGTTACTCCATATTTGCGGGCGTAGGTGAAAGGTCTCGTGAAGGGAATGAATTGTGGCTTGAAATGCACGAGGCTGGAGTCATAGACAAGACAGCTTTTGTGTTCGGCCAGATGAATGAGCCTCCTGGAGCCAGAATGAGAGTGGGACTTGCAGGGCTTACCATAGCAGAGTACTTTAGGGACGAAGAGCATCAGGACGTTTTACTCTTCATAGATAACATCTTTAGGTTTGTGCAGGCAGGGTCAGAGGTTTCTGCTCTTTTAGGAAGAATGCCTTCTGCCGTTGGATATCAGCCTACTCTTGCTACTGAGATGGGGGCTTTACAGGAGAGAATCACCTCCACAAAAAAGGGTTCTATAACATCTGTTCAGGCTATTTACGTTCCTGCGGATGACTTGACAGACCCTGCTCCAGCGACAACTTTTGCTCACTTGGATGCTACTACAGTTTTGTCAAGAAGCATTGCAGAAATGGGTATTTACCCGGCGGTTGACCCACTTGATTCTACCTCCAGAATACTTGAACCCCACATAGTAGGAGAGGAACATTATTATGTTGCCAGAAAAGTACAGGAGATTCTGCAAAGGTATAAAGAATTGCAGGATATCATAGCTATACTTGGTATGGAGGAATTAACTGAAGAAGACAGGCTCATAGTATACAGAGCAAGGAAAATACAAAGGTTCCTTTCACAACCTTTCTTTGTTGCAGAGACTTTTACAGGCACTCCGGGCAAATATGTTCCTCTAAAAGAGACCATAAGAGGATTCAAGAAAATTGTGGAGGGAGAAATGGACGATATACCAGAGCCAGCATTTTACATGGTAGGAACTATTGATGAAGTCTATGAGAAAGCAGAGAAGCTGAAAGAGGTGAGGTAAGTGGAGAAGACCTTTCACCTCGAAGTATTGACCCCTTACAGAAAGTTTTATGAAGGGGATGTGGAAGAGATAATTGTGACTACTACCACAGGTCAGATAGGTATCTTAAAAGACCACATTCCTCTTACAACTCCCATCGCTCAGGCTGGCACTTTACAGATAAAAAAAGATGGTCAATGGAAAGAAGCTTTCATCTCTGGAGGCTTCATGGAAGTGAGAAGAGACGGAGTTACAATACTCTCAAGTGCTGCAGAATGGCCGGAAGAGATTGATATAGCTAGGGCTCAAGCCGCAAAAGAAAGGGCTGAAGAGAAATTGAGGCAAAAAAGGAATAAGCAGGAGTACATTGCTGCAGAAGCAGCCTTGAAGAGGGCATTGATGAGACTTAAGATTGCGGGAAAATATCAGGGAATGTAAAAATGAGCTTCCTTGTAAGGGAAGCTCATTTCTTTTCCGGCTCTTTTTCTGGAAGTTCGGATAAGATTATTCCTGTCAGCATAAAGGCGCCTCCAATGAGGGCTCTTAAGGACATTGTCTCCCCTGCGATTAAATAAGCGGCTAATGCAGCAAATACAGGCTCTAATGAAAAAATCAAAGCTGTATGAGTGGCGGTAGTGTAAGCTTGCATGGTATTTTGCGCCACAAAGGCAAAAGCAGTGGCGAATACACCGGTTATTATTATAGCTCCCCAAACATCCAGGGAAGTAGGTATAAAAGGCTTTTCAAAAATGAAACTTACAATTCCACTTAAGAATGCTACCATTCCAATTTGAACCGTGGCAAGAAGATGCGTGTCCATCTTTACTGCATATTTTGATATTAAAACTATGTGCATGGCGAAAGCAAAGGCACAGAGAAGAGTTAGAAAATCACCTATATTAATTCTAAAATCGATGTTGGTTGTAAGAAGTATAAGGCCTATAAAAGCAAGTACCACTCCCAGGGTAGCTGCCCTGGTGGGTTTTCTTTTAAGGAGTATGGCCTCCAATATGGGTACTAATACTACGCTAAAGCCTGTAATAAACCCGGATTTAGAGGCTGTGGTGTATAAAAGGCCCATTGTCTGAAAGGCGTATCCTAAGAATAACATTGTTCCAATTAAAGAGGCAGCCATTAGAGTACTTTTATCTATCTTTTTAAGTTTTTTATAAAAAATTGCTGCCAACAATAAAAAGGCTAATAAAAAGCGTATGAAAAGAAAATTATACACAGGAAGGGATTGAATGGCATTTTTCACTATTATAAAAGTAGAACCCCATATCATTGTCACAAGAGTCAGCACTATATCGCTTTGAAGTTGCTTTGACAAAATCATCTCCCCCTATGCTTTGAAATTTTGTACTATTGGCATTCTCCTGCCGGTACCAAAGGCTTTTGGTGAGATTCTAAGCACAGGAGCGGCCTGTTTTCTCTTGTATTCATTTTTATTTACGGTATTTATGATGTGTCTTACCAGATCTTTATCAAAGCCTTTTTCTGCTATTTCTTCTAAAGAAGCATTTTCCTCTAGATAAAGCTTAAGCACCTGGTCCAGTATTCTGTAAGGGGGAAGGGAGTCCTCATCTTTTTGGTTTGGCTTAAGCTCTGCCGAAGGAACTTTCTTAATTATCGAAACTGGTATTATCTCTTTTTCTCTATTTATATATTCAGCCAGCTCATATACTTGAGTTTTATATAAGTCGCCAATCACTGCTAGACTTCCACTCATATCTCCGTACAAAGTGCAATAACCCATTGCCAACTCTGACTTATTGCCTGTTGTAAGCACTACGTATCCTTCCCTGTTTGCAAAGAACATAAGATAATTCCCGCGTATTCTAGCCTGTACATTTTCCTCTGCCACATCTCCTAAGGCATTTCCATCTTTGTTGAAGACAGATAAATAGCTTTTGAAAACAGGCTCAATAGGAATCACTCTAAAGTCTATGCCTAAGTTTTTAGCCAAGATTTCTGCATCTTTTACACTTCCTTCAGAAGAATACCTCGAGGGCATAGAAATTGCCAATACATTTTCTTTTCCCAGGGCTTCAGAGGCAATTACTGCCACTACTGCAGAATCAATTCCACCGCTTAGCCCTAAAACTGCCTTTTTAAATCCTAATTTATGAAAATAATCCCTAACTCCAACTACAAGAGCCTTATATATCCAGGATATATCTTCTTTAAGTTCTGGCAGCTCTTCGAAGTCCTCCAAATTTTGTAACTCTACTATTTTAAAATCCTCCTCAAAAGCCTTTAGTCTTATTACCTCTTTTCCTTTTTCATTTAATACGAAACTATTTCCATCGAAAATGAGTTCATCATTTGCTCCTACTTGATTTACATATATGAAAGGAATTCCGTATTTACTAGTTTTTGATTTCATTATTTCAAGTCTTCTTCCATGTTTGCCCAAATGATAGGGAGAAGCAGAGATGTTTATAAAAACATCCGGTTTTAGTTTAAATTGCTCTTCTAAGACATCAACAGAATAATTTGTGTTTGGCTCAAATACATAGCCTTTCCATGCATCCTCACATATATTTACTGCTACTTTTACACCCTTAAATTCAACTGTTTTTATCTGTGATGAAGGAGAAAAATATCTTTTCTCATCAAATACGTCATAATTGGGAAGGAGTGTTTTATCGAATATTTCTATTATTTTCCTGTTGTAAATAAAAAAAGCAGAATTATACAAATTTCCATTTTCATCTTTTTTTACGGTGCCTAGTATTACAGCAATTTCGTCGGTTACCGGCAGTATTATTTTGTTTATCATTTCTTCATTTGTTTTTATGAAGTCTTTCACGAAAAGAAAGTCTTTAGGAGGATAGCCAACAGTCGACAGTTCAGGGAATACAACCAAATCCGCCTTTTCTTCTTTTGCCTTTTCAATATATTTTACTATTTTTTCCGAGTTTCCTTTTATATCTCCAACAATAGGATTTATCTGGGCCAGTGCAATTTTCATTTTTTTCACCTCTATGTGCGATGTATTACAAACATATTTTAGCATATGTTAAAGCAAAAAGCATCTCTTTCTATCTCCAGCGAATAAGCTTTTTTTCGAGATATACTATAAGTACGTACATTAAAGCTGATAGGATGGAAAGGATCAGCACACTCGTCATTACCATGTCCAATTTAAAAATTTGCCCTCCATAGACTATCAGATATCCGAGGCCGGCTTTCGATACTAAAAACTCACCTGTTATGACTCCGACCCACGAAAGGCCAATATTTATTTTTATAGCCGACATTATAGTGGGTACACTGGCAGGCAGCACGCATTTGGTGAGTATTTGCATTTTTGTGGCTCCGAAGGTCTTTAAAAGCTTTATTTTTTCTTCGTCAACTTCTTTAAAGCCTGTCGCTAAAGTTATAATCGTCACAATTAATGAGATAGCCAAAGCCATTGTGATAATTGGAGCTTCACCGTTTCCCATCCAGACTATGAAAATAGGCCCTAATGCAATCTTTGGAAGGCTATTCAAGACTACCAAGTAAGGCTCAGCCACCTGTGAGAAAAAGTCAGACCACCATAGAAGTATTGCAATTAGCATTCCTGAAATCGTCCCCAAGATAAACCCTATGAGGGTCTCGCTTAAGGTTACCCATATGTGCATGAGAAGTGTGCCATTTTGATTTAGAGTGAGCATTGTCTTTAGCATTCTGGAAGGCTGACTTACAAGAAAAGGGTCTATAACTTTGTATCTAGCTGCAATTTCCCATAGCCCAAAAAATATTACTAGAATTGCTAGTTGCGTTACTCTTACCATTATGTTCTTTCTTTTGACATTTCTTAAAAATTCCTGATGCTCTTTTGACATATAATGAGATGCCACTTCATACATGTATATCCAACTCCTTCCATATAGAATTAAAATATTCTTTGAATTCCGGAGCTTTTCTCCGGCCTATGGGGGATTGATCATCAGAAGTAAGGGATATTTCATATATCTTTTTGATGTAGGCAGGCCTTTTTGAAAGAACTACAATCCTATTACACATGGCTATTGCCTCGGAAATATCGTGAGTCACTATTATGGCGGTTTTCTGTTCATTTTTCAAAATTTTATACACCTCATCGGATATGGCTAGCTTTGTCTGATAGTCGAGAGCTGAAAAGGCCTCATCTAAAAGCAATATGTCAGGTTTTAAAGCAAGTGTCCTGATTAGTGCAGCCCTTTGCCTCATCCCTCCTGAAAGCTGATTGGGGTAATAGTCTTTAAACTCCCACAGCCCGTATTTCTTGAGGAGATTTTCTACGTAGCTTCTCGATTCTTCTGTGAGCTTTTTTTGAATTTCAAGCCCAAGTATCGCATTTTGCCATATAGTTCTCCATTCAAACAGATGGTCTTTTTGGAGCATATAGCCTATTTTCCCATTTACTTCTACAATTCCTCTGGAAGGTTTTAAAAGACCGGAAATTATGGACAAAAGTGTAGATTTACCGCATCCCGAAGGCCCTATTACTCCTACAAATTCTCCTTCGTACACATCAAAGGAGATATCTTTTAAAGCTTCAGTTTCACCTTCCAATGTGTGGTATTTAAAAGAGACGTTTTTAAGGCTTACCATCACATTGTCCATACAAGCACTCCTTTCTATATTTTGAGGTTGTGCCCAAGGTAATCTCTTGGGCACAACCGTCAGTTTACTTTTTAATAGTTTTTTCTGCTTTTTCAGCAAAGGTGTTGTCTATAAGAAGCCTTGAATCCACCTTCTCTTTTATCACTCCTGCATCCAAAAGTATTGTCTGCAAGAAGTCAAAGTCTTCTACTTTCATTTTGAGAGTTGTTCCCCACGTATTCTGGTTTTTATACCTTTCAATAGCAGTTGCCATGAGGTCTACATCTGCATCAGGGAAGAAAGGTTTTATAGCCTCTGCCACCTCTTTAGGGGAATGAGAATCTACCCAGAGCATTCCCTTGTACACTGCATTGACAAATTTTTGTATTATATCAGGGTGCCTCTCAATATAGCTCTTTTTGGCGTTAAAAGTAGTGTAGGGTACCTCATGGCTTGACGCTCCTACAGAAGCTACAATATAACCTCCTCCCTGTTTTTCTACCATTGAAGCTGTAGGTTCAAACAAAGCCACATAGTCGGCATCTGATGACATGAAAGCGCCGGCTGCTGCTGTAAACTGTAGATTGGTGATAAGAGTCAGGTCTTTTTTAGGGTCCAGTCCGTGCTGCTTTAGGACGTACTCTAAGGTCATTTCTGGCATGCCGCCAGGTCTTCCACCTATGACTTTTTTGCCTCTTAAGTTTTCCCACTTGAAGTCCGGTTCAGGCTTCTTTCCAAGGAGAAAGGAACCGTCTTTTCTCGTCAGCTGTCCGAAATTAACTAGGTAATCATCTCTTCCCTCCAAAAGCACATATACAGTGGTCTCAGGGCCTTGAAGTCCTATGTCTGCTGTTCCAGATAAAACAGCTGTCGCAGCTTTGTCTGAGCCTTGAGCAGTCGTGATTACAAGCTCAAGACCTTCCTCTTTGAAAAAGCCCTGGCTTACCGCTACATAATAGGGAGCGTAAAAAATGGAGTGGACTGTTTCTACGAAATTTATCTTTGTGAGCTTTTGTTCTTTACTGCTACATCCGGTTATTGAAGAGGCTATAAGTGTAAGTACCACAGCAATTACAATTAAGTACTTGAACCTCATAGACAATCCCCCTTTTCAGTTTTCACTTTATTATATTCTCAAAGCCTTAATTTGTGATTGAGGAGGAATTTTGCTTTATGCTTTTTGAAAAAGAAGGAGAAGTGAAATTTTTGTCGAATAAGTATATACTGTGATTAGATTATTGCTATAGAAAAGGGGATCGGGAATGGCTCAAAAAACTGTTGCAAAGAAGAGTAAAACAAAATCAAAAACAAGACAAATGCCAAAAATCAGTGAAAAACTTGAAATTGTTTTTTACATAGCCCTTTTGATACTAGTATTTTATCCGCCTTTTTTCAGAGGCATGTTCTTTGAAAAAGAGATGTTTCCCACAATTGCTATAACCTCTGTCGTGTTTATACTGTGGGCTGTTTATAAGATTACAGTAAAAGAGCCTATTATAGCTACTACACTGGATTACGCTGCACTCTCTCTTGTTGGAGCCTATGTGATTTCCACTTTTTTCGCTGTAAATGTAAGAGCAAGCATTGGAGAGGTTTTAAGATATTGTGATTATCTTTTCATTTACTTTATGGTAAGTAGACTAGTGAAAGATAATAAAAAAATCTTTATGCTATTAAATGTTTTAGTTTTAAGCTCCTTTTTTGTGGCAGTCATAGGACTTGGTTCTTCTGTAAATTTAATTCATTACAACGGTTCTTGGGTAGGTGGAAGGATAAACTCCACTTTCCAGTATCCCAACACTGCAGCTTCCTTTTTAATGGCATTTTTTCTTGTAAACTTAGCATTAATATCCTATACTGATAACAGATACCTAAAAGCTCTGTATGGTGCCATTGCCTACACTCAATTCTATGCTTACATATTTACGCTTTCTCGCGGAGCATGGCTTATGCTTCCTTTTTTAGGCATTTTATTGATGACTTTAATGCCAAAAGGTAGAAGAATAGAGCCCTTCATGTATTTTATAGGGATAATAATTGCTTCGGCGCTCCCAATAGCAAAATTTAATTCAGCTGTTGCAAGCGGTGATGCAATAAGGCTTGTAAAGTGGTATTTAATAGGATTCTTATCTTCTCTTGTAATCACTTACGCTATAAGCTTTGTCATGGGATTTGTAAATAAAATAAGCCCAAAAATTGCTCTAGCTGTAGCTTCTGTGCTGATAGTTTTAGTAGCTATTGGTGGTTACATAGTTTTTACAACACAGGTGCCACTTACTTTGAAGCACACAGCGGATGAACCTGATGGAATAAAGACAGTTACGCGCTTTGTGAATGTTGACCCTGATAGGGTGTATGTATTAAAATACGATGTGATAGCCAAAAATCCCGAAAACAAAGATTGGGCTTATGGAATAGTGATAGACAGCAGAAATGAAAATGACCAGTCGACAAAAATTGCGGAAGTGTACGAAAAAGAAGACTTTATAGGGGAAAAGACTTTAGAATTTACAACCCTTAAAGACACAAAAAGAATAGCCATTGTGTTTATGAACAATTTTAAAGACACATCTGTCACTTTTACAGAAGCAAAAGTGTATCCCAAAAACGATCCAGAAGACGTGCAAAACGTGATGTTAAAATACAAATACCTGCCGGAAGACATTGCCTCCCGTATACAGGATATAAACCTCACAAGCCGCAGCAGCTCTCAGAGGATGCAGTTTTACATAGACGGCTTAAAAATATTTAGAGATTACCCCATATTTGGGGCGGGTGGAGGCGCATGGGCCGCTTTATACTTTAAGTACCAGTCCTACCTTTACTGGACAACACAGACACACAATTACTTCATGCAGGTATTGCTTGATACAGGCATAGTCGGGGCTATTGCACTACTTTTCTTGCTTGTTACTCTTATAAGGAGTATGGCAAGGGTGTACAGAGGGTATGAAGAAGATAAGTACAAAGTCCTTATAGCAGGTGTAATAACTGCTATAGTCAGTCTCTACGCTCATGCTGCCATGGACTTTGACTTTTCACTTTCGGCT
This sequence comes from Caldanaerobacter sp., assembly GCF_049701115.1. NCBI lineage: Bacteria > Bacillati > Bacillota > Clostridia > Thermoanaerobacterales > Thermoanaerobacteraceae > Caldanaerobacter > Caldanaerobacter sp. The sequence goes on from NZ_JBNATX010000015.1 coordinate 41,745, forward strand.
GTGTCAATAGCCCTCTGGGCGTTAATTGGAGTGATAAATTCTCTGGATAGAGAGATATTAAAAGTAAAAAGTAGAAAGGTCTATCTTAACTATGCAGCAGTTTTAGTAGCTTTTGTGGTTCTTTATATGTCTACCTCTATGTCTGTAGCTTTGGGCTATGCAGTCAAAGGCGATAATTTCTTAAAATCTCAGGATTTAAATTCTGCAGAAGCAGCCTATGAAAAAGCAGTTGTTTACGATCCATTTAATGCCCAGTACAGAATGACTTACGGGCAGATTCTTGCGGCTTTGGGTGACAAGTGGCAGGACCCTGTAAGGCTTCAGAAAGCCATGTTTGAAGAAGAAAAAGCAGTTAAGCTTGAGCCTTTCAATTCAAGGTTAAACGCCCAGCTTGGAGCTTTTTACCTTGCTCATGGGCAGATTGGCCTGGGGCTTAAGTACGTAGAAAAGGCAGTAGAGGTACAGCCTTTCAGGCCGGAAAATTATCAACAGCTGGCTGACGCTTACAACAAAGTAGGCATGTATTACCTTAACAAAGGAGACAAACAAAAAGCAAAAGAATACTTGCAAAAAGCTGTAGATGTAGAGAAAATGTATGAAAAAGTAAATGCTAGATCACTTGAGCCAAAGCCCATGACCGAGGCGACAAAACAGATAATTGAAGAATCCAAAAAAGCTCTTCAGGGGATACAGTAAGCTGTATCCCTCAGTTTGTTGACAAAGCAAAATTTTAGCCCCTGTTTTCTTAGTACCGAAAGCA